>JBEPWC010000022.1:0-14277 GCA_041642615.1 Sulfurimonas sp.
ACTTTAACTGCATTCATCATACCTGCAACATCAGCAATAGATATCATTTTAGAACGTAAGTTATCAATGAAATCTTTTTGCTTAGTTTCAAACTGCTCTAAAATTTGATTACCTAACTCACGCCCAGCCATACCAAGGTGCATCTCTAAGATCTGCCCAATATTCATACGTGATGGTACCCCTAGCGGGTTAAGACACACATCTACTGAACGTCCATCTTCCATATACGGCATATCAACTTCTGGTACGATTGTTGAGACAATACCTTTGTTTCCGTGACGACCTGCCATCTTATCACCAACTTTTAGCTTACGCTTAGTTGCTATATATACTTTTACATACTTAACAACACCGTTTGGTAAGATGTCGTCTTTTTCTAAGATAGTAAGCTTCTCTTCGTGTTCATCTCTAAAGATACGCTTTTGCTTTTGGAAATAGTTTTTAGTTTTGTTATATTCGTTTTGGATCTCTTCACTAAAACTTTTAACAATAGCATTCATAGCAAAACGGTTAACATTTTCTAAGTCTTTTGCATCTATAGTATCACCAGCTTTATAGTCCGTCTCAGCTATTGTTATATCTGAAATTAATGGTTCGCGAGTTAAAAGCTTAGCAACACGTAGCATCTCCTCTTTATCGATCATAAGAAGTCTGTCATAGTGTTCACGCTCTAAAAAGTCACGCTCTTCTTTCTCTAGTGAAAGTGTACGCTCATCTTTGTCATAACCTTTTTTAGTAAAGATCTTAACATCAACTACAACACCTTCCATAGATGGTGGACAATAAAGTGACTTGTTTACAACATGTCCAGCTTTTTCACCAAAAATAGCACGTAGTAAACGCTCCTCTGGAGTTGGTTTAACTTCACCTTTTGGAGAAACTTTACCAACGAGTATCATACCTCCACTTACATTTGTACCAACTTTGATAATACCAGACTCATCTAAATGAGTTAGCTCATCATCACGTACATTTGGGATATCACGAGTTATCTCTTCTACACCGTGTTTTAGCTCACGAGCTTCAACCTCTTTTTCATAGATATGAACTGAAGTAAAAGAATCTTTACGGATCATTCTCTCTGAGATAACAATCGCATCCTCAAAGTTGTAACCATTCCATGGCATAAATGCAACCATCGCGTTAACACCAAGTGCTAACTCACCTTGATCCATATTTGGACCATCTGCGATCACTTGACCTTTTTTAACTTTTTGACCAACTTTTACAATTGGCTTTTGTGCAAAAGATGTGTTGTTATTTGTACGAAGATTTTTTTGTAGTGGATAGTAATCTATATAGATCTCACCATCATCATCGCCCATAACATAGATGTGCTTACCATCAACCTTCTCAACAGTTCCAGAACGCTTAGCTTTTACACACTCCCAGCTATCACGCGCTACTAGTTTTTCAACACCAGTTCCAACCATTGGAGCATCTGGTCTGATCAAAGGCACTGCTTGACGCTGCATGTTTGAACCCATAAGTGCACGGTTGGCATCATCGTGTTCTAAAAATGGGATAAGTGAAGCTGCAACGCCCACAACCATAGATGAGCTAAGATCCGCGTACTCGCACTCCTCTGGCTTTTTAAGTAAGATTTCACCATCTTCACGTACAGTAATTAGTTCAGTTGTAAACTGACCATTTTCATCTAGTGGATTTGAAGCAGCCGCAATCTTAATACCCTCTTCTTGAGTAGCTGTAAGATAAACAACTTCATCGGTTATTTTTCCATCTTTCATTACTTTATATGGAGCTTCAATAAACCCGTGGCTGTTAACTTTTGAGTATGATGCAAGAGTGTTGATAAGACCAATATTTTGACCCTCTGGAGTCTCAACAGGACATATACGACCATAATGAGTTGGGTGAACATCACGCACCTCAAATCCAGCACGCTCTTTAACAAGACCACCCTCACCAAGAGCCGATAAACGACGCTTGTGAGTAACTTCTGAAAGTGGGTTTGTTTGATCCATAAACTGAGAGAGTTGCCCACCTGAGAAAAACTCCATAACAGTTGATGTGATCATTTTTGAGTTAATCAGGTCATGTGGCATCAAATCTTCCATAGCACCACTCATGGTAGAGAGTTTATCACGGATAGCTTTTTGCATCTTAATTAAACCGTTGTGTAGCTCATTTACCAAAAGCTCACCGATTGAACGGATACGACGATTACCTAAGTGATCTCTATCATCAATATGACCTTGACCATTTTTAACTTTGATCACATATTTAACTGACTTTATGATATCTTCATGAGTTAAAACAGTCATATATGAAGGGATATTCATATCTAATTTATGGTTCATCTTCATACGACCAACTTCTGTTAAGTCATATCTTTCAGGATCGAAAAAAAGCTGGTTTACAAATGCGTGAGCTGCTTCTTTTGTAACAGGTTCACCAGGACGCATAACTTTGTAGATACGTATAGCTGCAAGGTCGTTTTCGTCTTCAATCTCTTCAGTTTGTTTAAGAAGTTTTAGTGAATCAGCATCTGCATTAAATGCGTTGATAACTGAGCTATCAACACCATCAGCTAAATCATTAGCTATTTTAAACTCACTTACACCAATATCTGCAAGTTTTTTAAGTTTTGTCTCATCTATGTGAGTCATAGTATCAAAAAGGATCTCTCCAGTCTCAGGATCAATAATAGCTTCAGCCAAGTAGCGATCAAGTAAAACTTCTAGTGGATACTGAACATCTTTTACACCATCATCTATAAATTTTTGGGCTTTTTTAGCTGAGAGTCTTTTGCCTGCAGCTACTAAAACTTTGTCGTTTGTATCTACAAGATCGTAGTCTAAGCGACCAGAATAGTCTGATGGTTCAAACGCAACTGCAAACTTATTATCTGCCATCTTAATAGTTTGGATAGGGTAAAATAATTTTAGTATATCTTGTTTAGAGTAACCAAGTGCACGAAACATAATAGTTACAGGAACTTTACGACGCTTATTTATTCTCATATATAGGATATCTTTTGGATCATACTCAAAATACAACCATGAACCACGATCAGGGATAATCTGACCTGTGTATATCAGTTTATTTCCTACTGTTGTAGCTTCTTCCTCTTTAAAGATAACACCAGGTGAACGGTGTAGTTGGTTTACAACAACACGCTCAACACCATTGATGATAAAAGAGGTTCTATCCGTCATTAGTGGGATATCACGAACAAAAATTGATTGCTCTTTAATATCTTTTACACCAAGCTTTTCTTTAGTATTTTCATCTCTGTCCCACAATACAAGGCGAGTTTTCATTCTAAGTGATACGGAATAAGTAAGTCCACGCTCCATACACTCACGAACAGTGTATTTAGGTTTAGTTACTTCGCTATCAATGTACTCTATAGTTAATCTATTTTGAGCATCATGAATAGGGAATACTGATTGAAAAACTTTTTCAATACCAGATGCTGTTCTATCTTTAGCATCGATCATTAAAAAGTTATCATAAGAACTTTGTTGAAGTTGAAGTAAGTTTGGAACTTCAATCTGTTGAGGAGTTTTGGCAAAGTCTACACGTAGACGATTTCCAGAATATAAAGTGTTTAACATAGGCTACCTCTGTAAGTTGTAATTGGAACTTGAGCTTTTACTCAAGAGAAATTTATCTAAGCGTCCTTAGATAAAACAAGTAATAGTGCTTATAAACGACATAAGGGCACTTTAGCTAAGAGAGTTATTTCTCCTAGCTAAAGCGCCCAGAAATTGAGGGCAGTTAGCCCTCTATAAAATAGCTAAGATTTACTTAACTTCTACTGTAGCACCAGCTTCTTCTAGAGCAGCTTTAGCTTCTTCAGCAGCTTCTTTATCTACACCCTCTTTGATTGTAGATGGTAATGCTTCACAAGCTTCTTTAGCTTCTTTTAGTCCTAAACCAGTAAGACCACGAACAGCTTTAATAACGCCAATTTTCTTAGCACCAGCGTCAGTTAAAACAACATCAAACTCTGTTTGCTCTTCAGCAGCTTCGCCACCAGCAGCAGCACCACCAGCAACCGCTACAGGTTGTGCAGATACACCAAATTTTTCTTCGAAATCTTTTACAAGATCAGCAAGTTCTAATACTGAAAGTCCTGAGATATACTCTAATACGTCTTCTTTAGTTACAGCCATTGTGTAATTCCTTTAATTTTTTTTAAAAATTTAAGGAAACCCATCACACTAGTGTGATTTAGTTCCCATTGAGTCTGATTTTTCAGACGACTTCTAAAAGCAGATTAAGCTGCTTCTTGTTCTTTTTTCTCTTTAAGAGCGTTAAGACCAAATCCAAGGTTTGTAAGTGGAGCCATCCAAGTAGCTGCAAGCATACCAAGAAGCTCATCACGTCCAGGAAGTTTAGCAAATGCTTCAACTCTTGCAGCATCTGAGACTTCACGATCAATATAAGCAGACTTAATAACAAACTTTTCTTTATCTTTAGCAAAATCAGATACAACTTTAGATGTCGATACAGAGTCTTCACCCCATACAAGAATGTTTGTATCTTTTAGTTCTATACCTTCTAACTCAGCATTTTTAAGAGCTAATGTTGCAAGTGTATTTTTAACAACTTGAACTTTTGCTTCTTTTGCACGAGCAGCTTTTCTTAACTCTTCAAGCTCACCAACACTTAGTCCTTTGTAATCACAAAAGATTACAGACTGAGCATCTTTAAACTCATTAGAAAGCACTTCAATAATTTCAGCTTTTTGTGTTTTTGTCATAGAATTTTCTCCTTTCCAGACATCTAAGTGAGCAATTCACTTCACTTCAATAGGAATATTAAGTTTTCACACCTATATCTTTAGTCCATAAAATGCAGTTACCAAAGTAGTAACTTTAAAATACCCCACTATAATGTGGAGTACTAAAAATCACTATTTTATATCTAGCAACTCTGTTGTATCTAGTTTAATAGCTGGACTCATAGTTAAACTAAGAGCACCACTTTTTATATATCTACCTTTAGCAGATGCAGGTTTTTGCTTGTTAATAGCTTGAAGTAGTGAATTAAAGTTTTCTTCAATCTGCTTAGCTTCAAAACTAACTTTACCGATCCCTGCGTGAATATTACCTTTTTTATCAACTCTAAAGTTAACTTGACCACCTTTTAGGTTGTTAATTGCAGTAGCTACATCTGGAGTTACAGTTCCAGTTTTAGGGTTTGGCATAAGACCTTTTGGTCCAAGGATACGACCAATTTGACCAACTAATCCCATACAATCTGGTGCTGCAACTACAACATCAAAGTTAAATATACCCTCTTTTACTTGTGCAACTAGATCATCAGTTCCAACAATATCTGCACCAGCAGCTTTAGCTTCATCAGCTTTAGCACCTTTAGCAAATACTGCAACACGTACAGTTTTACCAGTACCGTGAGGTAAAACGATAGCACCACGAACCATCTGATCAGCGTGGCGTGGATCTACGTTTAGGTTAAGTGCAACTTCAACAGTCTCATCAAACTTTGCACTTTTTAACTCTTTTACAGTTGAAGCAGCTTCTGCAACACTGTAAGATTTAGTATTATCAATTTTTTCTTGTAATTGTTTATATCTTTTACTCATTTTCAAATCTCCAATTAAATTCTTCCACAATTTTAATCGCTGTGGTTAACGACCTAGTCAAACTAGTCTACTATATCGATACCCATAGAACGTGCAGTTCCAGCTAAAGTGCTTGCTGCCACGTCCTTATCGTCAGTGTTAAGATCAACAATTTTTTGCTCAACTATGTCCATAAGTTGTGCTTTTGTAATCTTACCAACTTTGTTAAGTAGTGGATTGTCAGTACCTTTTTTAATACCAGCAGCTTTCATAATAAGAGCTGAAGCAGGTGGTTGTTTTGTAATAAAAGTAAAACTTCTATCACTATAAACAGTTATAACAGTTGGAACTTTAAATCCCATCATATCTTTTGTTTTTTCATTAAATGCTTTTGTGAACTCCATGATATTAACACCACGTTGACCTAAAGCTGGACCTACTGGTGGTGCAGGGTTTGCTTTACCAGCATCGATCTGTAGCTTAATGTAACCATCTATTTTCTTTGCCATAGTTTATCCTTGTTTTCATATTTATAAACGCAGTCTGAAACTTTTCAGACCACAACAATAGTCGATCTTACTGCGCTAAAGTTAATCTTTTAATTTAAAAAACTAAGTTTAACGCAGTAAGTTATTGAAAAATTATATTACTTTTTCAACTTGAGTGTAAGAGATGTCTACAGGTGTAGCTCTTCCAAAAATCGATACATTTAGTTTTAGAGTACCATGTTCTAGATCGTACTCATCAACCGTAGCTGTAAAGTTTGCAAAAGGACCTTCGTTTATACGAACCATCTCACCTGGTTCAAAAAATACTTTTGGTTTAGGTGCTTGACGATTGTTCACTTTATCTAAAATTGTGTTAATATCGTGCTCACTTAATGGAGTTGGCTTATTTCCCTCACCAATAAAACCAGAAACTTTTGGAATATTTTGGATCATATGCTGAATCTCTGTGTTCATGTCGATCCTTGCAAATACATATCCAGAGTAAAGTGAACGCTCACTTACCCTTTTTTTACCATCTTTTACGTCTATTACATCTTCTGTTGGAACAATTACATCTGTAATTGCATCTTGAAGACCCATCTCTTCGATCATTATAAAGATAGCCTCGCGTACAGCTCTCTCACTTCCATATGTTTGTATAGAATACCATTGGTGTGCCATGAGACTCTCCTTACCCTAAAATAGCTGACATGATTGAAGACATCATAAGATCAACTAGTGCTAAAAAAGCAGCTATAACCGCTACAACTATTACAACCGAAATATAAGCTTGTTTAACCTGCCCTTTTGTAGGAAAGATTACCTTAGCTAATTCTAATTTTGCGTTTTTAAAATGTGTACCTAGTTTCATAAATAACTTTCCTAAATTTTTGCATTAATTATAAATAAAGCTCGCAAGCTTTACTAATAATAAATGTGGCAGGCGCAGAGGGACTCGAACCCCCAACACCCGGATTTGGAATCCGGTGCTCTACCATTGGAGCTATGCACCTATAATTCCTTTATTTTATTTCATAAAACAAAGGGAACCTTTTTACTGATTTAAAACGATATCGGAAATAATTCCGCTATCTACGCTAACGCTAAGTTTCACCCTAAAGGGCACGATGCCTTCGGCAGGAAGCCCAAAATCGCTTGCGATTTTATCAATATCTTATGTTAACATTGAGTTACTTCGACAAGGAACTTTATATCGTTAACGGTTTTTACATAAGAGGTAAAACTGAATTACAGTTTCATCTCTTTATGGTTTGTGTGCTCTTTACACCATTTACAGTATTTCTTTACAGAAAACTTTTCAGTGTGAGTCTTTTTATTTTTTGTTGTGTGATAATTACGACGAGTACATTTCTCACAACCTAAGTGTATACTTTCTCTCATTTTGTTACCTTATGTAAAGGGATTTTGGCAATTAGGGGGACCCTAATTACGCTAAAATCTCTGCAACAACACCAGCACCAACTGTACGTCCACCCTCACGGATAGCGAATTGAGTACCTTTTTCCATTGCAATTGGGTGAATTAACTCAGCTGTTATCTCTACGTTATCACCTGGCATAACCATTTCAGTACCTTCTGCTAAAGTGATAGCACCAGTTACGTCTGTTGTACGAACGTAGAACTGTGGACGGTAACCATTAAAGAAAGGAGTATGACGACCACCCTCATCTTTACTTAGTACATAGATCTCAGCAGTAAATTTAGTGTGCGGTGTGATTGAACCTGGCTTACAAAGTACTTGACCACGCTCAACTTGATCTTTACTAATACCACGGATAAGGATACCAGCATTATCACCAGCTTCACCTTGCTCCATCTCTTTACGGAACATCTCAATACCAGTAACAGTAGTTTTTTGAGTGTCTTTTATACCAACGATCTCGATATCATCACCAAGTTTAACAGTACCACGCTCAATACGACCTGTTACAACTGTACCACGACCAGAGATTGAGAACACATCCTCAACTGGCATTAAGAAGTCTTTGTCAGTTTGACGCTCTGGCTCAGGAATATATGCATCTACTTCAGCCATTAGTTTAATAATTTTATCTGACCACTCACCAAGAGTTCCAGTTTTTGCTTCTTCAAGTGCTTTAAGAGCTGAACCTGCAACGATTGGAGTATCATCACCTGGGAAGTCATAAGTATCTAATAGCTCACGAATCTCCATCTCAACTAGCTCCATTAACTCTTCATCATCAACCATGTCTTCTTTGTTCATGAAAACAACGATGTATGGTACACCAACTTGCTTAGATAGAAGTATGTGCTCACGTGTTTGTGGCATTGGACCATCTGCTGCTGATACAACTAGGATTGCTCCATCCATTTGAGCAGCACCTGTGATCATGTTTTTAACATAATCCGCGTGACCTGGACAGTCAACGTGTGCATAGTGACGTGAATCAGTCTCATACTCAACGTGTGAAGTAGCGATAGTAATACCACGCTCTCTTTCTTCTGGAGCATTATCGATTTGATCATAATCCATAAGTTTTGCACCATTACTTACTGCAAGTACTGCAGTGATAGCTGCTGTTAATGTTGTTTTACCGTGGTCAACGTGACCAATAGTACCAATGTTTACGTGCGGTTTATTACGCTCAAACTTTTCTTTTGCCATAGTGTCCTCCGACTTAATTTGTGAATAGAAATGGAATTATACCCAAAAATTATTCAATTATTGCTTAAATTTAACTTTTATTTTTATTTATGGTGCTCACGATGGGAATTGAACCCATGGCCTCTTCCTTACCAAGGAAGTGCTCTACCCCTGAGCCACGAGAGCATAAAAGCAATAATTGCATAATTTTTATTTTCTAAATTTAGTAATATTAAAATAGTGATAGATAATAGAAAGCTATAATAGTATATTTATTATATTTTGAAGTTAATTAATGAAAATTGTACTTCAGCTTCCAGAATTTTATGATTCTCAATGGAGCGGGTGAAGGGATTCGAACCCTCGACAGCCTGCTTGGAAGGCAGGAACTCTAGCCACTGAGTTACACCCGCATCGTAATCATAAAAGTGGTGGTGGGAAGAGGAGTCGAACCTCTGAACCCATAGGGAGCAGATTTACAGTCTGCCGTCGTTGGCCACTTGACTATCCCACCATAACATATTTATATGTTTTAATCTGGTCTAACACTGTTTCTAATATTTCTATTTCAATGGTGCTGCCACGAGGATTTGAACCCCGGGCCTGCTGATTACAAATCAGCTGCTCTAGCCAACTGAGCTATGGCAGCAACGAAATTGAGCCAGAATTATAGACAAAAATATTTTCTATGTCAAGGGTTTTTGCTAAAAACTTATAAAATCTTCATCTTTTAAAATTATAGGGCTGTATTTAGCCCCGTAAACAGATATTTCTTTAACTATTTTTTCTAAAAAAGCTGGTTTTATATGATTTATATATATGTTTAGATCATCTCTTTTTAAATTACCCATCGACTCAAATAGTAGCTTTGGTGTTAAATGCTTAGAACTTATTGCTAACTTCTCCATAGATGATGGAAATGAGCACTCAAACACTACAGACTTTATGTCCTCTCTTGTGTTAATGATCTCATATATATTTGTCATATCTAGTGTATCTGCTGTGATCAGAACACTTCTGTTATCTTTTGTAAAGATATATCCGCATGATTCAACAGTATGATCAGTTTTAAACGCTTCTATATATTCTTCATCTGCTACTTTATACCTTTTGTTTAGCTCTATCTCCTCATATTTTACAACTAACTGTTCTGAGGCTATAAGATTGATCTTTGAAAAATCAGGCCATACATAATCATTTAGAAAATGTTCCTTTATTGTTTTAAGGGTATTAGGTAAACCTATAATGTTTAGTGTCTTAGTTCTATGTGGAAAGTAGTTATCTAAAATATACGCTATATCGCTTATATGATCTAGATGCGAGTGTGTTAACCAGATATTCTCTACATCTATAGAGTCTTCTTTTAGTGGACGTAAAAGATTTCCTGCATCTATAACATTTGATCTATTGAGATAAAATGCACTTGTTCCAAAGCCAGGAGCTTTTGTTCCATATGCTCCAAGAACCTGTATCTTTTTTACATTATTATCTAAATCTTTAGAATCATATTCGTACCTGTCTTTAAACTTATCTCTCACCTTTAGTATTTCATCTAAGTTTTCAAAAAATAGATCTACAAGTTTTGGATCAAACTGTTTAGCACTCTCATCTCTAAAGAGTTTAAATATTTTTTCGTCACTCCATGCCTTTTTATATACCCTGTCACTCCCTAGTGCATCAAAAACATCTGCAATGGCTGTGATCCTTCCATATATGTGTATATCATCACCTGCTATAGCTCTTGGATAACCTGTACCATCCCACTTCTCATGATGCTCATATGCTACAATGGAGGCTGCTTTTAAAAGTGGACGTTCTGAATTTTTTATCATGTTATATCCCAGTTCTGCATGAGTATCCATAACTTTTCGCTCATAAGTGTCAAAACGTCCGGGTTTGTTTAAAATAGAATCAGGTATAGCTACTTTACCTATATCGTGCATTGGTGATGCTTGTTTTAAAAGCTCAGCTTCATCTTCATTCAAACCATATGCAAGTGCTAAAATCTTTGAGTACTCAGCTACACGTTTTACATGATTTCCCGTCTCTTTACTTCTACTCTCACCAATAGCACCCATAGTAAACACAACTTCACGCTGTGTATCTTCGATCTCTTTTATTAGTTTTGCAGAGACAAGGGTTTCAGCTGCGTAAGTTGAAGCTAGCATTAATCTTTGAAGATCTCTTTTATCAAATATTTCATGTTTATTTTTACTGTTTACTACTTGCACTGCACCTATGATCTGATCATTTGAATCAAACATAGGCATAACCATCATACTTTTTGTTTTGTAGCCTGTTTTCTCATCTATATGTCTGTTGAACCTATGATCACTATAGACATCATCAAGTATGATCTCTTTGCCACTAACGATAGCATCACCAACTATACCAGAGTCTATAGGTATCTCAATAGCATCTATCCCTTGAGCAACCTTAGTCCAAATATTTTTTCCATCATCACTTACAACCCAAACACTACATCTGTCTGCCGAAGTGAGATCTCGTCCCATGTCTGCAAGTACTAAAATTATCTCATCGTAATCACGCAAAGAGGCTAGTTTGGTTATGTAGTTAAATATCAATTCCAAGATCTCTTTTGCACCTAATGCTTTAGCGTGTTCCATAAACCATATCCTAATTGAGTTTTCAAAGGAGTAAAAAAATGATTAAAGTTAAAATCATAACTTTAATACTATACTCCCAATATCGATTCAATGAATTATATCATTTAAAACTAATTTGTTATATAATATACATAAAAAGGTCACATATGTTAAAAGTATTGTTTTCTCCATCAGAGGGGAAGAAAAGTGGTGGAAAAATTTTAAACTCTCAACTTTTAGGGGCAACTAACGCAAGAGATGAGATACTAAAAACTTATAACTTCATTGTAAGATCAAAAGATGAGGACTCGATCAAACATCTGTTTGGGTTTAAAAAATTTTCAGACTGTGAACCATATGTGGTAGATATTTTTAACTCTGAGATGATGGAGGCTGTTGAGCGTTACCAAGGTGTAGCTTATGATTATCTAAAATACGAAAAACTAGATGCTGACGCACAAGAGTATATTAAGAAAAATACAATTATCTTCTCAAACTTATATGGACCTATATACGCAGGCGATAAAATAGCAAACTATAAAGTTAAACAAGGAAATAAAATAGGCGATATTGAGCCAGATAAATATTATAAAGATAGGTTTTCATACCAGTTAGATCTACTTTTTGCAGATGATGACATACTAGATCTACGTGCAGGTTATTATGACAAGTTTTACAAGCCAAGCAAACCATACACTACACTAAAGTTTTTAAAAAATGGCAAGGTTGTTAGTCACTGGGCAAAAGCTTATAGAGGTCTGGTTTTAAAGGCAGTTGCAGATGCAAAGATCGAAAACATAAAAGATTTTAAAAAACTTGAAATAGATGGTTTAAGCATACATGAGATCAAGACAATAAAAAACAAAACTGAGATAGTATATAATATTACTATTTAAAAAATATGAGGGATGAAATGTACCGAAGTATAGTTAAAATAGCCTTACTGTTTTTAGCACTTATATTTATAAGTGGATGTGCCCAAAAAGTTAAAATAAAAGCTTTAACTCCTGCAAAAGTATCTGAGATGGCATATAACAAAAAGATAGCCATTAGTAAATTTAGAAATGACAAAGTTGGGCTCTCTGGCAAAATTGAATCAAGAATAGCTTCACATAAACTAGATGGAAAAAAATACTTTACCATTGTAAGCAGAAGAGACATTGATAAAATTTTAAAAGAACAAAAGCTTCAGTCAAGTGATTTTATCGATGAAAAAACAACTACAAGAGTTGGAAGAATGATCGGAGCCGAAACTATAATAAATGGTGAGGTGACAACAGCTAAAGGTACAAGCGGAACGTATAGGGAACGTAGAAAAAGATGTAAAAGATACAATAAAGAGAAAAAAGAGTGTGTAAGATATGAATACTATATAGTTAGATGTAACACAACTAAAGCGACAGTTTCATCAAACATAAATATAGTTAGTGTTGAGGATACATCAGTTATACATGGAGAATCTTATACAAAAAATTATGAAGCAGATTCTTGTAGAAATTTCAGAAGAGTGCTGAGTTCAAATGAAGCTTTAGAACGATTAAGCGAGAATATTGCTTATGAGTTTGTATCTACACTTACACCAAGGTATATATATTTTGAAGTTGAACTCTTAGATGATATAGAGTTTGATTCAACCAGTAAACAAGATGATAAACTAGAAAATGCTCTAAAATATATAGAAGCAAATAGAATGGACAAAGCAGAACAACTGCTTAGTGAACTTTTAGATGAGTTCGATGGGAGAAGCTATGTAGTAGCGTATAATCTGGGTGTAGTAAAAGAAGCGAGAGCTAAGCTTAACGAGGCAAAAAACCTTTACTATCTTGCAGATGAGATTAGTCAGGAGCCAGTTGATGAACTAAACCAAGCTTTAGTAAGAATAGATGATCTGATCTCAAAAAGAGATGAAGCTATAAGGCAGATAGATGCTAAGTAGATTTTTTTACCTTTTAATTACATCACTTTTAGTAATGTCGTTCTTTACAGGTTGTTCTTTAAAACCACAAGCTCCAAAAAAGATTCAAGCACCTAAATGGGTAACAAATCAACCAAGTGACTCACTTGGATATACCTACGGTATAGGTATAGGAAAAGATCGCAATGATGCTCTAAAACAAGCACTTAGCGATGTAGTCTCAAAACTTGGTGTAAAAGTTGAGTCTAGTTTTACACATAAACAGATAGTAGATGGATACTACTCAAGAAGTGTAAGTACAAGTGACATAAAGTCAAATGTAGCAGAAATCAGGGTAACCAACTACGGTATAGAAAAAACAAAGAGGATATCTTACCGTGAATATGCGATCATGCTTAAAGTAGAGAACCAAAAGTTTTTTAAAACTCTAAAATCTGATATAGAACAAACTAAAGAAGATATTATCTCTAAGATTGAGGATGCAAATACAAAAGACCCAATAAGCAGGTATAACATAAAAAAAGGACTCGTTGAAAAGTCAGACAAACTATTATCAAACGTTTTAGTTGCATATGAATTAAACAAAAATTTTGACAAAAACAAGTACTTCAACTTTGTAGCAAATGTTAAAGATAACTACTATGAAGAGGCTCAAAGTCTGAGATTTTTCGTATATGGGGATAACGACTCACAAAACTTTGTCAATATCGTAAAAGATCAGCTTAGAACAAATGATTTTAATGTCGTAAATATAAATAACAAAAACATTATAAATATAAAGCTCACATCAAATGACAACATTTCCAGTAAGCAAAATATATTAACAATAAAACTTTAGGATTAAAACTTGTTAAATTGATAAAAAAAGTTGATGAGATTGAAAATGAAAAAACTGATTTCACAAGAGATCTGCCACGTAAAAGCAATGGAAAAGTTATTAGAGAATGGCAAGATATTTGATTTTTTCAAAAAATATTTCCTCTCCTAATCTATATGCTTTTAGACAGTCTAGCAAAATGTTATTTTCTTTATATTCCATATTGAAGGGATTATAGGCATGTCCTATAATTACGATTTGAATCCCT
>JBEPWC010000023.1:0-1441 GCA_041642615.1 Sulfurimonas sp.
GCTCATGTGGCTCGTTGTCAAACTCATCATACTCCAAAATCTCCACACTATCATCAAAAAAAGTTTTTAACTCACCCTCATCTAGTAAAAAATCCGGATTAGAACCAGGTTTGTTGTTAGAGCTGTGTTTCATGTAGGTCTCTACAATCATGATCCCATCTTCGTTTAGTATGCTTGGGAGTTTTTTGATCGCTTTTTTATCTAGGTAGTTGCATTTTATGATCAGATCATAGCTTTTATCTGTTGTAAAATTATCTAGATCGATCTCTTTTGTGTTTATGTTTTTAAAGCCTTGAGCATCTAGGTTTTTTAAAGGTATGCTAGATATGTCAAATGCATCAACTTCAAAGCCAAGGTTTGCAAGATAAATGGAGTTTCTTCCATTTCCACAAGCAAAATCAAGTGCTTTTTTGTTTTTTACATCTTTTGCAAACTTGGCTAACTTTGGACTTGGTTTTCTTTTTTCTAGTAACTTAGGCGAAGTTTTGTATTTTTCATCCCATTTGTTTTTATCATCAAGTGACATAATTACTCTTTTAATCTCTGGATTTTTACCCCAATATTTTGAAGTTTAGTTTCTAGTGACTCATACCCACGATCTAAGTGGTAGATGCGGTGTACATTTGTCTCACCCTCTGCGATTAGACCTGCAAGTACCAATGCACTAGAAGCTCTTAGATCTGTTGCCATAACATCAGCTCCACTAAGCTTGCTTTTTCCGTTTATAGTCGCAGTGTGTGCATTTAGTGTAACATCTGCACCCATACGTTGAAGCTCACTAACATGCATAAATCGGTTTTCAAACAATCTCTCTTCTATAATCGACACACCATTAGCTTGTGTAGCTAAAGCCAAAAACTGAGCTTGCATATCTGTAGGAAAAGCGGGGTACTCTTGAGTTGTGATCCTTACGGGCTTTATGCTTTTTGCAGGTAAAATTGTGATGGATGTATTGGTTGTTTCTATGCCAAAGCCCATCTCTTCAAACTTTGATAAAACAGCACCAAGATGTTTTGGTTGTGCATCTGTAATAGTTAGCTTTTGGTTTAAAATAGCTCCAACACAAAGGTATGTTCCAGCTTCGATCCTATCTGGTATAACGCTAAAGTCAACCATCTCTAAAAGTTCTCCATCATTTCCTTGTATCTTTAAAACTGCTGTACCTATACCATCGATCTTAACCCCACTTTTATCTAGTATTTCACATAGCTGAACTACTTCTGGCTCGCGTGCTGCATTTACTATTGTTGTAACTCCACGTGCTAGTGCTGCTGCCATAACTATGTTCGCAGTCCCAGTTACTGTGATCTTATCAAATATGATTTCACATCCCTTTAACCCATCTGGTGCTTTTGCATCTATGTAACCACTTTTTATATCTATGGTAGCTCCCATCTGCTCTAATGCTTTTAGGTGTAGATCTACTGGTCTTTGACCGATC
>JBEPWC010000023.1:1451-13650 GCA_041642615.1 Sulfurimonas sp.
GAAACTTGACAGTGTCCAAATCTAGTTAGTGCAGGACCAAGTACTAGTATAGATGCTCGCATAGTTTTTACAATATCATAAGTTGCTATAACTTTTTGTATGCTAGATGTGTCTATCTCTACACATTTATAGTCCTTTTTGCACTCAGCTCCTAGATTTGCTAGAAGTGTTAAGAGTGTATTTATATCTGCTACATCTGGTAAGTTTGATATTTTTATATTGTTTTTTGCAAGTATCGATGTAGCTATTAGTGGAAGTGCCGCATTTTTTGCACCCGATATGTTTATGTCTCCACTTATCGATTGAGGGCTTTGTAGTTTTAAATAGTCCATTTTTCTCTTTTTATATGTTTAAATATTTTGCAATTATATCTTAATTATAGTTTTTTAAAAAATCTATAAACTGATCTTTTGGTAGGGGTTTGGAGTAGTAGTATCCTTGAAGGTTATCACACTCCATCTCAGTAAGCAGTTCTGCATGCTCTTTTGTTTCAACACCCTCAGCTACTGTTTTAAAGTTTAGAGTTTTTGCCATGTTTACAATGGTATTTACAATACTTTTATCATCGTTGTCAAAAGTCATATCAAGAACAAAACTTTTGTCTATCTTTAGAGTGTTGATAGGAAACTGCTTAAGGTACGAGAGAGAGGAATACCCAGTACCAAAATCGTCAATAGCAATCGATACACCGATCTTTTTGAGTTCGTGTAGAACTTCTAATGTTTTTGAAATATCCTGCATAGAGAGGCTTTCTGTGATCTCAAACTCTAACTGTTTTGGAGTAGTGTTGAACTCATCTATGTAAGATTGTATGTTTTGCATAAGTGAGTTGTCTGTAAACTGTCTTGGTGATAGATTGATAGCTACTACAAAAGAGTCACCTTTTAGTTGGGTAAACTCATTAAGATCTTTAATGGCTTTTTTTATTATGATATTTCCAATAGGGATTATTAGTCCACTCTCTTCAGCTACACCTATAAAATTATCTGGGTATATAAGCCCTTTTGTTTTGTGTCTCCATCTAACAAGTGCTTCACAACCAGAGACAGAGCCATCTTTTGTTGCTATTTTTGCTTGGTAGTAGATCTCAAACGCATCCTCTTTTTGCAGATCTTTTCTAAGGTCTTTCTCTATTTTTACAAAGTTATTTACTTTGTTGTACATATTTCTATCAAAAATTTTGTAGTTATTTTTATTATTCCTTTTTGCTTCATACATAGCAGTATCTGCATTTCTTATAAGTGTGTCAATATTATCTCCAGTATCTGGAAAAATAGCTATACCTAAACTCGTACTTATTAAAAGTTCATAGCCATCTATATTGTGTTCAACATCAAGTGCATCAAATATTTTTAACGCTATGTTTTCTACATCTTGTTGAGTCTTTACATTTGTCAAAAGTATAGTAAATTCATCTCCACCAACTCTTGATACTGTGTCATTGTCTCTTAAAATACCACTAAGAAGTTTAGATACATGTATAAGAAGCTTATCACCTATTGAGTGACCTAGTGTGTCGTTTACATTTTTAAAGTTATCTAAGTCTAAAAACATAACAGCTATTTTTGTGTTATACCTTTTTGCATTTTTTATAGCTATGATGGCTCTATCTCTAAATAAAACCCTATTTGGTAGGTTTGTGAGTGAGTCATAATATGCTAGTTGTTCGATCACCTGTTTGTTGTGAGTGTCACTGGTAATATCAAGTGTTACAGCTGTTAGTTTAATCTCTCCAGAGGATTTTTTTCTAACTTTACCTTTAGTCCTTACATATACAGCTTTCTTATTATTTGGTTGGATCTTGTACTTTATGTTAAAGGTAGAGCCATTTTCTATGGCTTTTTGTATAATGTCTTTAAACTTTTTTTTATCTTCGTTTGAGACTAACTCTACAAACTGTTTAAAAGTAATGTTATTATTTTTTTTCATTCCAATTATTCTAAATATCTCATCACTTAGTGTTAGTTTATCATTTTGTACATCATACTCCCAAGACCCAACACTAGCTATACGTTGAGCATCCTTTAGGTGTTGTTGTTGTTGAGAGAGTTCTTTTGTTAGTGATGATGAGTGATCTATGTATGAGATAAGGTTTTCTACCATCATATTTGCAGATTTTATTATTGAGTCTATCTCATCTTCAGTATTGGTATAGATATCTAGTTTTTTAGGATCATAAGGGTTAAAGTTACTAAGAGAATCTCTAAGTTTAGAGAGTGGTTTTAGCGACCTTGCTAAAAACACACTAACAAGTAAAATGGCGATTATAAACAGCACACTTCCAATAGCAGCATTTGTATAAAACTTTTTCATCTGTTTATCATAAAATTTGCTAGAGTACACAAGTTTAATGCTCCCTATAACATTAGAACTTGATGGATCAACTAAGTCTTGATACCTTACAAACTTACTTGAGTATAACTTATCAATATTTTCTTTTTTATATATAAGTTTTTCTTGTAACTTTTGTGAATCTATCTCTATTTGAAGTATACTTTTGTCTTTTAGTTGATCATGGCAGATCTCATCTACAGAGTCTATTAACTCGTAGCTTAGATTTAGTGATATTTGTGGAGTAATACTGCTTAGAACAATATCTATTTTTTCATTTATTATATCTTCAAAACTATCTGAAAAGGTTTTTTTTGCAGTTGTAAATCCAACTGCTATAAATATAAATGAGACAAGTATGAGTAAAGATACAGTTTTGAAGCTCAGTGTGTTGAAATTAAATCTACTCATCATCTTTAAACACCTTGGATATGCTTAACAAAACAGGCTTAAACTTTATACCAGAGTTTTTGATTGCTACTAGGTTGACTATTGGTTTTACTTTTTTACCAACATCTATGGAGATCATAGCGTTGTATTTTAGATACTCTTTATTAGATGCAAATGTTATCGCCTTTGATGAGTAATAGGCTTTTGTTAGTTTCTCTAAGTTATCTTTAGAAGATGGAAACATATACAGCATATTCGTATTAGAATCAGACTCTTTAAACTCACTATATTTTATTAAACTAATTCTTATATTGTACCCAGATATACCATCGGGATGCTCCCTTAAAATCTCTTGGATTAGATACTTCATATCTTTGTAGTTACTTTGTTCATAGGCTATTGCTATATGGATCGTTTTGTTTTTGATCTTTTTTTCTATATCTTTTTCAAGCATGATTACTTTGGGCATTATATTTGCGTGGATCTTTAGTAGAGAGTTGTTTATGGTCTGTGAAAACAAGAGTGTACTAAGTAGAAAAAGTGCAAAGATTATTTTCATCAATACACCCATGAAACATTAAGAAGCACTTCTCTTTGTGCATCTTTTATAGGATTTGATTTATCGTGGTTAGCATCGTAGTAGATCATTTCAGAATCAAAAAGATTTTTTACAACTAGCTCGATATCAAAAGCCTTGTAAGCGTAGGTGACAGACTGGTTTAATATGGGTTCGTTTTCCATCTCTTTTGTATTTTTGTACCTAAGAGTAGAGCCAAAAATCAAATCATAGTTAGACCTGTATATAAGTGAGGTGGTTGTTAAAAACCTTGTGATCTCATCTACAGTGTTACCATTTTTGTTTTGTGGTTCTGTATATGAAGCTATAAAGTTTAACTCTAAGTTGTGAAGTGGTGTATGCATCAAGTCTAGCTCAACACCCTTTAAGTTAAGCTCTGAGTCTTGCGAGTAGTTGTTGTTTTGGTCTATTTTGATGTAGTTTTGTATTTTTGAATTGTATAGATTTAATGAGATCCTATTATATGAGTTATGTGTATAAATAGCCCTAAACTCAGTACTAGAAGAGGTTTCTGCTACAAGATCTGGATCCCCTCTAAGCCCATAAAGCTCTGTCCAAGATGGAGAGCGAAAAGCCTCAGCATGTTTTAGTTTAAATGTTGATTGTTCGTTTAGTCTATAAACAAAACCAAAATGTGGGGAGATGTTGTCTCCAAAATCTGAATAATCATCATACCTAACACCAAGTTCTAGGTTTGTTTTTTGTGTTAAAAGGTAGTTGTTTTTTAAGTATACTGAATATATATCACGCTCAAGATTTGCAGAGACTATATTTGACACATTAGGTAGACCTTTTAGATCTGTTTTTTTGGTATGTGCATGTTTTAGTTTTGTACCAGCAAGTAGCTTATTGCCTTTAACTGATGTGTTTGTTAACTCTAGTTTTGCATAGTATGAACTCTCTTTATAATCTGAAGCTAAATTTGTAGTATTATCACTAAATAGTGCATCAACCTCTTGGGAATACTCACTATAGTTTAGCCAAAGATTAAGTTTGTTATTTTTAGATAGATTGCTTGTGTGTTTAAGAGTTGAAAAAATAGATATATTATCATTATTATATCTCTCTTTATCTGTATCTGGTGTAAACTGATTTTTATCTTTGTCGTTAAACACACCATATGAGTTACCCTGAGTGGACTTTTTTAGTCTTGTTATAAGCTCAAAATTATAAGCTTTAAAGTTTAATCCAAAAGAGTAGTCTTTAAAGCTTTGATCAGTTGAGTCAATAAACTTATCATCTTGTTGATAGTAAGCATCAAAAGATAATTGGTAGCTTTGTTTAGATATATTTGCGAATGCCCCACCTTTTGCATAGCTGTTGCTGCCAGAGGTTAAAAACACTCCATTTTGGGTGCTTTGGCTAGACTTTGTCACAATATTTATAACCCCACTAATTGCACCTGAACCATAAAGTACGCTGTCTGATCCTCTTAGTACCTCTATACGTGAGACAAGTTCTATAGGAAAGTCTAAGTAGTAGTAAAAAGATGCACGATAAGCGTTGTTGATCTCAGTGCCATCAACCATAAACTTAACTTCACCCTTTGTGACAGAGCCTCTAAAGATAACAGATTTTACACCACTTGCCTCTTTTCTAAGCTCAATGCCAGGAATAAATTCAAGTGCATCATAAACTGAGTTGACACCTAGCGTTCTGAGTTCTTTACCTTGAAGAGTTGTAACCAAAGATGTAGTTTTATCAACATTTAGTTTTGTGCTTGTGGCTAACTTACTTGCATCATCTAAACTTCTTAAAAAATCATCTTCTATATCTAAATTACTATTTGCTAGAACAAAGATAGGTAGAAGCAACAAAAGGCTATAGTTTTTAAGCAAATAGACACTCCTAAAACGAATTATGCTAATATTGTACTGCAATAAAAATTAAATTAGGTATAAAATGAGCTCAGCTTTAGATAGATTGAAAAATTTAACAAATAAAATAACATCTTATGAAAAAGTTAGAAAAAACAATATAGCACAATTAAAAGAGCTTTTTAAAGAGATAGGAATTTGCAATAAAGTGGAGAGTTTTGAGGATATATTTGAGTTTAAAGCCATAAACCTCTCAGGTGCATCACTGGCTCAGGAGAGTTTAGGGGAGATAAAAAAAGGTAAATATCTTCAGGTACTAGCAATTTCGTATGACAAAGAAGCGAGTGTTAAAAGTAAAAATATATCACTAGGTTATTTTGGTAAAAGTGAAAATGTAGATAGGGAGTTGAAAGATAAGATAGTTGAGTTTATCATCCGTTATAGATTTGAGAAGAGTTTTATAACGCTAGAACACTATAACGATATGTTAAAACCTTTTAGTAAAGAAGAAGATGGCTAAGTTTTACTTTTATTTATGGCTTATCTGGGCATCAAAACTAAGCTTAAACTCGATACTATCAGCGATTGTGATAACTCTAGTTATAACATTTATAACATATGCAAAACTTGGGTTTGTAAGCTTAGATGATGAGGTTATAGATGCTTTGTTTAAAGTGTATAAGTTTTATTTCTCATTTGTGTTTTCATTTACACTTTTAGTTGTGCTATTTAGAAGTATTAAGTATATTTTTAACAGGTGTATACATGGATATGAGTTAAAACTTTTAAGCTGTGATAAGCAAGAGATAATACAGATCATAGGTTATGGTGATCTTTTAAGAGTTTGGAGAAAGTGGATCATGTTACTAATCTGGCTAGTTGCGATATGTATGATGGTTACTATGTTTAATTTTTTTAACATCTATGCTTTGTATATATCTTTGTTACTTAGTGGATATCTCTCTTTTATTATTATGATCTCAAAATGTGACAAAATCAAGGTTGTAAGATGCTGATTTTTTTAGATACCGAGACAACAGGACTTGAAAAAACAGATAAGATAATCTCAATAGCTCTTATAGCAATAGATGGTGATGAAGTTGTGATCAAAAGTGACATTGTAGATGAAGGTAAAAAAATACTACCAAAAGCTTCAAGCATCAATCATATAACAAATGAGATGATAAAAGGTAAACCTTCACTTAAAGAGTGCGAAACATTTAAGTTTTTAGAGCTAAATAACATTTATGACACAACTGTGATATCGCACAATGTGAATTTTGATCTTGAGATGTTGAGTTTAAATTCCAACTTCTCATGGCAAGGAAAGATCATAGACACACTTAGATGTTCAAAACATCTTATGCCTGAGTGTGAAGAATTTTCTTTGCAGTTTTTAAGGTATGAATTAAAACTCTATAAGAGTGAAAAAGAGAGGATAACTCCACACGAAGCACTAAGTGATGCTAAGGTCACGAAACTTTTATATGAATCCCTTTTGGAGTTAGCTTCAAAAGAAAGACTAGAGGAATTAACTACTAAAAATGTACTTATGCAGAAGTTTGAGTTTGGAAAATATGCTGGTAGATATATAGAGGAGATCTCTATGATCGATAGGGGTTATTTAGAATGGATGCTAAATAATATTATGGATTTAGATCAAGATTTACGCTATAGTATCAAATATAATTTATAGGAAGTAGTTTTTGAGAGTAGCAGTAGAGTGTAAGTCACCACTTTTACAGAAATCATTAGAGATGTTTTTAAAAAAATACCTTTGTTCAAGTAAACACTGTGATATATTGGTTCGTGATGAAGAGTGTGTGAATGATCCAAAAAGTTTTTTTATAGGTACTAAAGTAGGTGCTGATCTAGTTAAACCTTTTTCAAAATCACAACTTATTTTGGCACTTGAAAACAGGTATAAAACTCTTGATATAAAAGAGGATAATAGCCTAGAAAACTCAAACAAAGAGGAATCTATGAACTTTGAGGTTCTTCAAAAGCGCATAGAATTTTTAACAAAAAAATACCAAGAAGATATTATAAACTCAATAAAAGTATTTTATGAAAAATAGTAAAAAGATAACAAAAAAAATAATTGCGGGTAAGTTTAAAGGCAAAACTCTCTCTTTACCATCAAAAATAACAACAAGAAGTTCAAAATCTATAGTCTTAGAGTCTTTTTTTAACACTATTCAGTTTGATATTATAGATGCAAGCTTTGTAGAGGTTTTTAGTGGAAGTGGCTCAGTTGGTCTTGAGGCTCTAAGTAGAGGTGCTAAGCGAATCTACTTTATGGAGCAAGATCGTGATGCACTTAAGGTTTTAAAACAAAACATCTCACAAACTGATCCAAATAGATGTGAAGTCTATGGTGGGGATAGTTTTTCAAATATAAATAGCGTTGTAAGCATTTTAAAAACTAAAAAAGAGGATGCGTACTTCTACATAGATCCACCTTTTAATATACGTGAGGGCATGGAAGATATCTATGATAAAACAATAGATCTGATCGCAAATCTTCCAAAGGATATAGTAAAACTTATTATTATTGAGCATATGAGTGGACTTGAAATACCAAAAAATATAAACAATTACGAATTTCAAAAGTCAAAAAAGTTTGGAAATACTACACTTAGTTATTATTTATAAACTATAACTTTATTTCTTCCAGTCTCCTTAGCTTTATATAAAGCATCATCAGCTTCTTTTAAAATCTCATCAAAGTTTTGGTGTTGATTAGGCTTTGCACAAGTCACACCAAAGCTAACTGTGATTTTTATATCATTTGGAAAGAGGCGTGCTATTTGCATCCTCAGTATGTCTGCTTTTAGTTGAGCATCATTTATAACGCACCTATCAAAAACTAATACAAACTCTTCACCCCCAAATCTTGCTACTATATCTTCCGCTCTTATATTTAACTTTAAGAGATTGGCAACAGATTTCAAGATCTCATCACCAACAAGGTGTCCATACGTGTCATTTACATGTTTAAAAAAGTCAATATCTAGTATAGCTACACAAAAGCTATCTCCATGTCTTTTGGATTTTGAGAAAAATCTTTGCCCCTCATCAACTAACTTGTGTCTGTTAAAAACTCCAGTTAGTTGATCGTGTGATGCACGAAATTGAAGTTGGTCTTTTTGAAACTTGAGTGTTAGATGGGTTTTAACTCTGGCTTTTACTATTATAGGGCTGATTGGTTTTGTTATGTAATCTACCGCACCCTGAATAAGTGCTTTTTCTTCGTTTTGTATATCATCATGACCTGTTACAAAGATCACCGGTATCTCTTTTGTATCTGGGTTTTCTTGTAGTTTATCCATAACCTCAAAACCATTCATATCAGGCATCTCTATGTCTAGTAGTATAAGGTCTACAAAAGAGTCGTTGTCTTCTAAAATATTTAGTGCTTCTTTTCCATTAGTAGCATATATAACTTTGCAGAATTTTTTTAGACTTGAGCCAAGAATTTCTAAGTTTGAACGCATATCGTCCACAATAAGAACAGTAGCATTTTCTATCATTTTTTACCTGAGGTTATTAATTTTCTCAATAATATCACAAAAGAAATATATGTAAACTTAAATTAATTTATTATAATACTAATTGTGCTTTGTATATCATGGAATAGTCTTTGCTAGATATAAACTAATAAAACAAGGATTGTTTATGAGATTATTTTTATTATTTTTGGTTTTGGCTAGCTCACTGTATGCTACCAAGATAAATGATGTTGCAAGTATTGTTGGAGTTAGGGAAAATCACCTTATTGGCTACTCACTTGTAGTTGGTCTTGAAAAAACTGGTGATGGTACTACATCTAAGTTTACCCTTCAGTCAATAGCAAATATGCTAAGGGCTATGAACATAGATATGCAACCTATTGACATTAAATCAAAAAACGTTGCAGCTGTTGTCGTTACAGCAAACCTAAATCCTTTTGCAAAACAGGGAGATAAGTTTGATATCACTGTATCATCGATTGGAGATGCAAAGTCATTAGAGGGTGGTACACTCTTAATGACACCTCTAAAAGGGGTAGATGGAAAAATCTATGCACTTGCTCAAGGCTCTGTAAGTATTGGTGGTAGAAACACAAGAGGAGCTGGAGTACAAACACATCCAACTTCTGGGCTTATATATGGTGGTGGATTTGTTGAGCGTGAGATCAACATAGATCTTTACAACCAAAAGTACGCAACGCTATCTCTAAAAGAATCAAATATGAAAAATTCTGTAAGTGTTCAAAAAGCGATAAACGAGTTTTATAAAACACAAGTTGCAGTAGCTATGGATCCTCGCACCATAAAGCTACAAAAACCAGAAAATAAGTCTATGATAGAGTTTTTAGCAGAGGTACAAGATATTGAGATGGACTACAGTACAAAAAATAGGATCATTATAAATGAAAGAACTGGAACTGTGATTGCTGGTGTTGGGATAAAGATAAAACCTGTAATTATGACTCATGGTGATATAACTATAAAGATCAAAGAACAGGATGTCATTGCAGCTCCAGAAGGCTCAATAAATGTTGATGAAGATATGACAATAGGTTTAAATGAAAATGAGCTATACACAAAAACAGGGACAACTACAGTTGCAAACTTAGTTAGATCGCTACAGAAGATGGGAGCTACCCCTAAAGATGTTATAGCTATTTTAGAGGCTATGAAAAGCTCAGGCTCTATATCTGCTGAGTTAAAAGTAATATAACAGGAGGCAAAACATGTATGGTAACAACACAGTAGCACTAAATGCTTCAAACATGGCACAAAACAAAGTGCCAAGGATAGATAAGAACTCTGATGAAGCTAAGATAAGGGAGCAAACTGATGCTTTTGAATCGGTGATCCTTAAGATGCTTATGGACAATGCTATGAAAGATCAAGAGGATCTATTTAGTGAACAAAAAGATCCTGGTGATAAGATCTATAAGTCTATGTATAGGGAGGAGCTTGCAAAGGCTAGTGCTGGTGGTTTTGGATTTAGTCAGATGTTGTTTGAGTATTTGACACAGAAAAAGTAAAAAGTGCTTCATTTATTTCATAGTTTGTCGATTTAGTGATATATAGTATAATTTGTATACACATAATAAAGGATAAACAGTGGTTTCTAATGTAAACGGTGCAAGCGTAGCAAGCACATATGTAAATAATGCAAATACAGATAAGAATTCTCAAAAGTCTGATTTGCAAAAAGCTGAGGCTGGTATATCTTCTCAAGGAGATACTAGCAAAATTGAACAGATTAAAAGTGATATTGAATCTGGTCAGTACAAAATAAACTTAGAAAAACTCTCACAAAAGATAGCTGATGAGTTGCTTTAGGTAGTTAAATTTAATAGGGGTTAAGATGTTGTCTCATCATTTAAAAGGTGCGTTAGCTGATTTAAGAGATATTATAGAAATAACACAATCAGATATAGATGATATAAAAAAAGCCAAACATGATCCGCAGTTTGACAGGCTCCCTCTAAAAGAGGAAAAAATAAAAAGTTTTGAAGCAAAAAAAGCTATGATAGATCATGAAATCTCCTCTTTGATGACAAAGAATCCAGAGTTAGATCTGCCAAACTTACTAGATGACGAACAACACAAAGCTTTAGATGAACTAAAAGATGAACTTACAAACCTTAGAGATATCAATAAGAGATATGCAAAAATGGTTTTATCTGTAAGCAATCTATATAACACTTTTTTGGAAAAACTTGTACCTACAGAGATGGACGGTTACGAATCTAAGGCCTCTAAAGATCCTTCAATCTTAGAGTTAAGGGTGTAAAGATGCCATCTATTTTTAACTCTCTAAATATTGGTTATACGGGTCTAAATGCAGCTCAAGCTGGTGTAAATACAACTTCACACAATATATCAAATGCTGAAACGGATGGTTATACCAGACAAAGGGTTATGACTGAAGCTAGTACCCCAATCTATTCTATGGATGGACAAGTTGGTAATGGTGTTGATATACAGACTATAAAAAGGGTGTTTGATAACTTTGTATATGACAGATACACAGCTATATCATCAGATAAAGAGTATGCTGACTTTTCACAAAGCACTTTAGATGAACTCTCAACTTATTTTCCAGAGATCGAGGGTGTTGGTATAAAATCAGACTTAGCTGATTATTATGAGATGTGGCAAACACTAGCAGATAATCCAGATAATGACGCAATAAAACTTTCCCTAGCAAAACAAACTGAAATATTAACAAAAAACATAAAAGAGACACAAAATAGGGTAGTATCTTTACAAAATCAAGTCAATGATCAGTTAGAGGTAAATATTAACGAGGTTAATTCACTAGCAGAACAGTTAGCTTCTGTAAACAAGTCTATAGATGTTGCAGAAGCTGGTGGAAAATATGATGCAAACGATCTAAGAGATAAAAGAAATATTATCGAAAAAAACTTAGCACGTTTAATTGGCTCTAATGTTAGTGTTGGACAGGTTCAGTCAAATATACAAACAGACAGCTCATCAAATACAGCTACAGGAAGTTATACGTTGAGCGTCAACGGTTTTAACATTGTAGATGGATCTACATTTCATAAGATCCATATAGATAATGACAAAAATCCAAACGGTTTTTTTGAGCTATCATATGAGAGACAAGATGGTGCTTTAATCCCGATGGATACGGAGATCTCTGGTGGTAGAGTTGGTGCTATACTTGATCTTAGAGGGAAAAAGAATTTACGCTCTGAAGGTACTCCATCTGATGGGGTACTACAAAAAACAGTTTCTCAACTTGATGCATTTGCTTCAAACCTTATCCATGCGACCAACAATGTTTACGCACAAACAACAACAGATAAAATGACATCTAACAAGATGGAGCTTAATCCTACAAACTCATTGGTAAACTCTGGCATAGGGATTAAGAATGGTACATTTAAAATAAATATTTACGACGTAGATGGTCGTGTTGTATCTACTAGAGACATAGAGGTTAACCCAGGAACTACTATGACTGGAGCACCTGGTTCAAACTCTATCCAAGGTCAGATCGAAAAAAATGTAGATGACAACCAAGATTCTAGTTCAATAAACGATGTAGATGATTT
>JBEPWC010000024.1:0-13611 GCA_041642615.1 Sulfurimonas sp.
ATTATGCCATGTAAGCTTTCCAAAAAAATGCTTTTCTATGATTGTTTTAGATATATACAAACCTAATCCAGTACCATTTAGTGATTGTTTAGTTGTAAAATATGGACTCCCTATTTTATTTATGATAGATTTTGGAATTCCGCCTGCATTGTCACAAATAGATATAGTGACTTTATTTTTATCCTCATGAGCAACTATATCTATTTTAGCATCTAGGACATCTTTAGCTATGATCATATCTTTTGCATTTCCAATAATGTTTAGTAAAACTTGCATTAATGAAGCTTTATTTATAAAAATAGAACTCTTAGTAGTGTCTTTTATGTTTAGGTTTATGTTGTTGTTACTTAGACTTGTGCCAATTATATTAAGGGTTTCTTTTAGGATATCTTTAATGGTTGTTTTCTCTTTTGGCTGGTTTGGCTTGAAAAAGTTACTGAAATTATCAATAGTATCAGAGAGCTGTTTTAGTTGTACAGATACACTATCTGCATGTTTGAGAAGATCATCTTTTGTGATCTCATCTTCAAGATCGATAGAAACTTTGAGGTTGTTTATATTCATACCTATGACTGCAAGTGGTTGTCTCCACTGATGAGCAATCATTGAAATCATATCACCCATCGCTGCTTGTTTTGACTGTGCAAGCATCATCTCCTCTTTGAGTTTGATCTCATTTTCCATCTTTTTACGCTCTGTGATATCGCGTATAATACCTATAGCACACCATAAACCATCTATTATAGTTGCAGATAGAGAAAGTTCTACGGGAAATTCTGTTGTGTCTTTTTTTAATGCTGTTAGTTCAATTGTTTTACCTACAACATTACCTTCACCTGTTTTTTTAAAATGATCAAAACCGCTACGATAAGCATCCAAAAATCTTTTTGGTGTAATAAGATCATGCATCTCTTGACCCATAGCTTCTTTTTTGGAGTAACCAAAGATTTTTTCGGCTGCCTCATTCCAGTAAAAAACATCTCCATTGTTGTCAATCATTATAATACCATCTTGAGCTGAAGTGGTAATGCTTTGAAGTTTTGCCTCACTTTCACGCAGTGTCTGCTCTGCTCGTTTTCGCTCTGTGATATCACGTACTACAGACACTATGTAAGGTCTATCGAGTTCAATTAGTGTCGCACTAACTTCTGAGGGAATCTGTAACCCATCCCTGTTTTGCTGAATACTTTCAAGGTTTATATTTCCCTTTTGCTTTAGTTCCTCATAAATCTTACTGGCAAAGTCTGAGTTCAAGAGGGGATTAATATCATACACACTCATGTTGAGTAGCTCTTCTTTGGAGTAACCAAGTTTACGGCATGCCGTATCATTAACGTCGAGATATCGCATAGTTAATGGTTCTACCACCTCGATAGAATCTTTGGAGTTGTCAAGCAAAGTACGAAACAGCTTAAGTTGCTTCTCCTCTTCTAGGTGTTCAGTAACATCTACTCCAATGCTAAGTAGTCCTATTGTGTTGTTTTGAGGATCTTTAAGCGTTTTGTTATGCCACTCAACTTCTCTTTGCATACCCTCTTTTGTAAGGATTGGATTTACGGTCCCATCCGTTTGCATATCCTCAATAGCATTGAAAAATAGATTTTTTATTTTTTCTTTAAAAGATTTTGGTATAAATATGTCAAACCAACTCTTTCCTCTAACTTCATCTATGGAGTAATTAGTCAGGTTTTCAATATAGCGGTTAAAGCGAACAATTTTCCCCTCTTTGTTAAGTACTACTATGAGTACTGGTGCATTCTCAACGAGTCTAGTAGAAAAATCACGTTCTTGTCGTAGCTTCTCTTCAATCTTTTTTTTATCATCTATATCACGCACCGTGGCTTCTAGGAATGTTTCTCCACCAATGCTTAAGCGTGTAAGAAGTACATCTGTAGCAAAAGATTTTCCATTTGTAGTAGAATTTTCCCATTCAAAAGAATTAGAACCATTTCTCATGGCAACCTCAATCATCTCTTGTGCTTTTTCTTTAGAAAGACGACCATCGGGCTGTCTTTCTGGTGAGAGATCCCATGGACCAAGGGTGGTAAGTTCAGTTAGACTTGAAATTTCAAACAACTCTAGGGCAGCTTTATTAGCACTAGTTAACTTCCATGAAGGGGGTGCTATAGTCATAAGGGCATCGCGTGAACTCTCAAATAATTGTTTATATTTAGCTATTTCAAGTTCAAGAGTTTTTATCTTTTCCAACGCAGTTGTTAGTTTCATATCAATCATTGTTGCTCCATTATCTTCGTTAGTATATCGATAAAGTCTTGTAGATCAGTAGGTTTATTTATAAAAAAGTCACTCCTTAGATTTTCTCTGTTCTCATTATCAGAAATTCCACTTATAGCAATAACAATTGTTTCTGGTCTCTGATCTTTTATCTTTAGAATCATTTTTTCACCACTTAATTTTGGCATTTTCAAATCAGTTATAACCAAATCAAAAACTTCATTTTCAAAACATTCTAGTCCAGCCTGTCCATTATGAGCAATCACTATATCATCAAAAAAGTGATTTAAAAAGCGGGCTGTCTCTTCTCGTACCGTAGCTTCATCTTCCACATATAGAACCCGCATTTTTTGTGTCAATTTTTTCAAATCTTTTATATCCATCTTTTATCCTTGAACGTGATTTCATATTAAATTTGTCTTTATATGGTAAAAAAACAGAGGACTTCTTTATTTGAATTAAAAATAAAAAATCTTTTATATTTATTATTAGATTACAGCTAATAATACCATATTTTTTAGGACATATACCATACGCACTTACTTGCTAATAATATTTGATTTTTTTATAGAAAATTGTTATCATTAAAAGGTTAAAAGTATAAAAAATACTTATAAAAAGCAAAGGAGAAGAGATGGATCGTAGATACTTTTTGCATTATTCTGTTGTTACAGCAGGATATCTTTTTGCCGGTTGTAGTGATAGTGCTGATAAAGAAAATGAAACACAAAAGTCAGAAACAACTGACCTCTCAAGTACTAAACCAAAAGTCAGTAAGCCTTTTATACAAAAGTTGAAAATTCCATCTGAAACAAACCTCTCTGATGCGAAAGAACCTTTGTTTATAGCACAGAAAAGTAATATAAACATTTTTTCAGATAAGACAACCGAGCTACTAACTTTTCAAGGAGACTCTCCTAATCCCACACTCAGGATCAAAAGAGGTGAGAACTTTAACCTTAACTTTAAAAACCAGCTTCCTGATCCGACTATTATACATTGGCATGGGCTTATAGTACCAGAAGAGATGGATGGACATCCTAAAGATGTTATTTCGACAAGTAAGACTAAAAACTATCATTATAAAGTTGATCAAAATGCGGGTACATACTGGTACCACACACATCCACATGGTAGAACGGGTCAAGAGATCTATCATGGACTCTCAGGGTTGTATATAATAGACGATAAAGATGAAGAGCGATTAAACCTTCCAAAAGGGGAGTTTGAAATCCCTTTAGTTATACAAGATAGAAGATTTGATGATAATGGTAAACTATTGTATAAAGATCCTGATTTTCCACAAGACAACAATGGCGTATTGGGTGATGTTATGCTTGTTAACTCTACACCACTACCTTTTCATGAAGTAAAAACTGGGAAGTATCGCCTTAGAATTCTTAATGCTTCAAGTGTTAGAACATACAAACTGGCATTTGATTCTATTGATAGTTTTAAGTTGATTGGTACAGATGCAGGATTATTGGAAGAGCCCCAAGATGTAGAAAGTGTTGTTTTGAGTGTTGCAGAGAGAGTTGATATCATTGTTGACTTTAAAGACAAAGATGTCGGTGATAAGGTTGTACTTAAAACACTTGGTTTCAAAGAGGGAAGTAACTTAGAATTAAATCCTAATTACCCGGGTTTTGAAGCGGTTATGGATATTATGCAGTTTAAAGTAACTGAAAAATTTGAAGATAAGCGTACAATTCCTAAAAAACTATCAACAATAACAAGGATAAAAGAGTCAGAAGCGGTTAAAACAAGAACAATAACTATGGAGATTATGTCTGGTGGTACTTGGACACTTGATAAGAAGCCTTTTGTTATTGATCGGATAGATCAAAGAGTAAAGCTTGGAACTACTGAGATATGGGAGTTGAAAAATACTGCTCATATGGCACATCCATTTCATATGCATGGTGTCCGTTTTCAAGTGCTTGATAGAAGTTTAAATTTTGATTTTCCAACTGATAAGGGATGGAAAGATACGGTGTTAGTTATGCCAAATGAAACTGTACGTATTATAGTTCATTTTACTATGCCTGGGCTATTTTTATATCATTGTCATATACTTGAACATGAAGATAACGCTATGATGGCAAACTTTTTGGTGGAATAATATTATAGGGTTATAAGAGGTGCCCTTATGTTTTACGTATGAGAAAAGCAGCATAAACTAACCATGTTAGTAATATTCCTCCAGTTATAAAAAGGGTGCTTAGTAGTCCAAGTTTTACAACTAGAGGTAATGCCATTGCAGTGACCAATCCACCACCCATTATAGGTTCATAAAATGGCTGCTTTTCAGAGTAGCTTTGTTGAGCATTAGTCCTGTATTTAGGATCGACAATTCTTATAAGCATTAATCCCGATGCAGTAGTACCTGTTCCTCCACCTAAGTCACTTAATGCATATGGAGTCCATGGTCTTTTGAATAAGCGAGGACCTAAAAAGAAAAATATAGCCAAATTCCAACCAAAGCCTGTAAAAACCAATAGTAAAATAGTCACCCAGTACTCTTGAACTACCCCTAAAGAGAGCACAGTCAATGCAGAGACAATAACTATATCGAGTCCAAAAGCAGAGATCTTATTAAATAAGGAACGTCTGAAAAAGTGACTCCAGTTAAATTTTTGAAGTAGAAGTTGTACAAATAGCCCAGATATCAGCACAACAGAAAATAGTGGAATAAACTGGGTAAAAAGCTGATCGCTCTGAGGTCGAAGAATACTCTCAATATAAATTGAAAAATCCAAAAATAGTTTAGATAAAACAATAGTTAATGCAATCAAAGCAAAGTGCATAGTTAAACTACTTGTTGATCCACTAAAAGTCTTTCTCTCCTCGTCTGGCTTTTGTTCATTGTTTTGCAACTCTGAGGGGATATCTGTTTCTTTTATAGATAGTGTTTTTGCAAGTAAAGGGGCAACTACAGTTGCTAAAAAAACGCCAACAGTTGCTATGCTATATGCGATTGTTTTTCCTTCACTAAAGTCAAATGTCTCGTAGTTTGACGTAAGTCCTGCCGCAGTTCCATGTCCCCCTTGAAATCCAATAGCAATAGATGGTGCTACAAGTGGATCTACAGATAGATAAGGTGAGAGGATAAAAAGTGTTAATATGATCCCAACTACATATTGCCCCCAAGCTATAATATGACCAATAACTATATGAGGACGTGCACGACTCCATATTCTAGATGGTTTGTCGATTCGTTTTCCTAACATTAAGCATGCAAATACAATATTTATGAATAACATAGGAAATACACCCATCTCTTTATATATATGTTGAGTGGTTGTTTCAATGTTTAAGCTTGAGCCCAGATCGAGTAGTTCAGGTCCTATGCTCAAGCCTATCAAGCCACCAAGAACTGCACCGGGAAGGGGCATTCTTTTTAGTAGTGGTATATGTTTACCAACCACTTCACCCAAAGCAACAAGTAATATAACAACTCCAAACGTAGCTAAAATATATGTCATATATTATTTTTTAACCCAGTCTCCATTGTCATTTTTTTCATACTTGTTTTTTACCGCAGCCCAAGCAACTTTGTGAGAAACCTCTTCTCTTGAAGCGTCACCTTGTCTATCTTTTGGATCTTTATATTCATCCCAAGCATTGTTATATGCTTCTTTATAGATCTCTTGTGCATGTTTTGGTAAGTTGTCTTTTACTTGATCAGGTAGTTCATCATTACTTTCATAAGGCATTTTTGCTCCTTTTTTACTTAACTTAAAAAGTTCCTAATCGTATTGTTGAACTCTTTGGTTTTTTCAATCATACTAACGTGACCGCTATTTTTTAAAGATACAAAGGTAGAGTTCTTTATTCTATCTGCCATATCTTTCATAGTCTCAGGTGGTATAACTTTATCATTATCAGCAGTAATTAGTAAAACAGGAATATCAATCTTACTCAAACTCTCAGTCGTATCAGTCCTGCTAACCATCGCTAAAAGAGCACCTTTTATCCCAATTGGACTAAAGTCCAAAATCTTATTTTTTAACTCTTTTAATTTTTGAGTCTCATTTTTGTTAAACTCTTCGCTAAAAGCTACTGAGAAGAACTTATCTACAAAAGGCTCTACACCATCACTGTTTATACTAGATATTGCAGAGGCTCGTTTTAGTTTTGCTTCATCGTTGTCACTGCTGGTAGTAGTGTTTGCAAGTATCAATGCTTTGAACTTACCTTGTAGCTTTTCATTTGTTCTAAGGGCTATGTATCCACCCATTGAAAATCCGCAAAGTATCGGTTTGTCCAACTCTAGTTTTAAGATTATATTTTCTAGATCCTCAGCGTAGCTCTCCATTGTATATTGTCCTGAGTTAAACTCTGAATTACCAAAGCCTCTAATATCGTATGTGACGCAATAGTAATCTTCTTTCAAATTGCTTATAATAGAATCCCAAAGTGTATGATCAAAAGGAAATCCATGTATTAAAATTATCGATTGATTAGCTTCTTTACCATTTGTTTGAACAGATATTCCATCAATTATCTTCTTCATTTTTACTCCCTGTATCCTGCTTTTTTAAAAATATGGTTTCAACTATAGCTATTATAGCCATAACTACCACGGCTACACCTACAACTAATGGATCTGAGAACATTTTTACCCAAATAAAGCCGCCAAGGACTACTAGATCTAATATAATGGCTATAAGTAGAATTGTTAAGTTAGCATCTATATCTTTGCGTAAGTAACGGACAATTCCCCAATGTATCGCTATATCCATAATTAGATAAAAAATAATACCAAGTGCAGCAATTCTAGTCAGATCAAAAGATATTGTAAGTAGCATAACGATGACCACAGTGTATACAAGAGTATGTTTTTGTATATCACCAGGCATCCCAAAGTGACTGTGTGGGACTAGCTTCATCTCTGTAAGCATTGCCAACATTCTAGAGACTGCGAAGATGCTAGCTATAACACCACCCGCGGTGGCAAGAATTGCAAGGATAACCGTAAACATTAGACCATAATCGCCAAGTGCTGGTCTTGCAGCGGCTGCTAGAGAATAATCTTGTGTCCTAATAATCTCACTAAGAGACAAGTTACTAGAAACGGCAAGTCCCACAAGCATGAAGATAACAACACATAAGGCAATAGAAATTATAATGGCCCTACCTACGTTGCGATGTGGATCTTTTAGCTCAGAACCACTGTTTGTTATAGTGGTAAATCCCTTAAAGGCAAGAATACCTAAACCTGTAGCAGCCAAAAAACCACCGAGTGAAGATTCTGTATGTGAACTAGTGAAATCCATTGTTATATTATTTGCAACCCATACACCTACTACACCAAAAATTATGATACCGCCTAGTTTTAAAAACCCAATAAAGGAAGCTACATTTTGAATCAAACGGTTGGCAGATAAGTTAACTATAAATGCAAAGAGTATAAGACCTACTCCTAACACCGGAACCATAATCTTGTGATCACCAGGATCAAAAAGTTGCATAGTATATGCACCAAAAGTACGAGCTAGAAGACTTTGTGCAACTACCATAGAAAAGTACATTAGCAGGGCATTAAAAGCAGTTGCTAGAGTATCTCCGTAAGCTTTATGCAGGTACATACCTATACCACCAGCAGATGGATATGCATTTGACATTTTTACATATGAATATGCACTGAAAAATACAACAAGTGCGGCTGATAGAAATGCTAAAGGGAAGAGGGAACCTGTCATCTCAGCCATCTGACCGGTTAGGGCAAAAATACCCGCTCCGATCATAACCCCCGTTCCTAAAGAAACTGCACCAATAAGCGTTAAGCTGTTTTTTTGATACTTGGTTTTTCTATCTTCAGAATCTTTCATGGCAAACCTTGGTTTATCTCACTACTTTAATCTAGAGGTAGCTGATTTAAACGCATCATCTAACGAGTTTATAGCATCATGAAGACCTATGTTTATATCTTCCCACGCTTCTTCGCTAGAGTTTTTAAACTCTGTGAGTTTATCTGAAACAGTATCTTTCATAGCATCAAGCTTTTCAATCTCTTTTTCATAAGCAATCTTTCCTTCAGCTTGAGCACCTCTAGCTTTTGCCTTTAGTTTGTCTATCTCTGCATCCCATTCATCAAGCTGTGCTTGAAGTTTTTGCTCATGTTGTTTTTTTCTAGTCATCTCTTATCCTTTTTTCAAAGTTATATAAATTATGATAATATAATCAGGAGGCTTTTAAGTGTCCTCAAAATTTCTAAGGGGTATATATGCAAAAAAATAAGTTTGAAAATATATCAGTTCTTTTTGCTGAAGATGATCAAGCAGTTAGAGAAAATACGGCATATATGCTAGAGAGTTACTTTAACAAAGTAGACACAGCAAAAGATGGCTCAGAGGCACTTGATATGTTTTATAAGCATCATCACGATATTATAATTACAGATATAAAGATGACAGGGATGGACGGTGTTGAGTTGGTTCACACTATAAGGGAGTATGATAAGGATGTCCCAATCATTATAATGAGTGCATATTCAGATGAAAACACCCTTTTAAAAGTTGTAAACTCATATCTTTTTGAATATATAGTAAAACCAGTAACATACACTAAGCTAATAGATGTTTTAACAAAGTGTGTAGATACAGATACAAATTTTAAAAAGCGTGATTTTTCAATCGATACAAATACACGGTATTCTTTTTCAAAAAAGCTTTTGATTAAAGATAATAAAGCTATAAACCTTACTCATCAAGAGATCGATTTTTTGGAATTGTTGATTAAAAACAAAGGTGATGTTGTCAGTTACGATATGATTGAATACGAAGTATGGAAAGATAGAGTGATGACACCTGATGCTATAAAAACTTTAGTAAAAAAGCTTCGCAATAAACTCTCAAGCGACATAATAAACACAGTTGTAGGTTATGGATATCGTCTTTCATGAAAAAACAGACCTCATACCGTAATCGGCTTTTTTTTCTTTTAGTTTTTTTTGGAGTACTTATCTCTGTTATCACTTCAGCAGTTACTTATTATTTTATGATTGATAGTTACAACAAAGAGAGTTTTAATTTGATGTTTTCAGAAGTTGTTGGCTATGTCTTACTTTTTAATTTAATAATAACTCCTATCCATTTTTTAATAGCACAAGTGATCTCTAAAGCTTATTATAGACTGCTTTCTCACCATAAAAGACATGAATCGATCATGATACAGCAGTCAAAAATGGCTGCTATTGGTGAAATGATCAGTTTTATAGCCCATCAGTGGCGCCAACCACTAAATAGACTTGCAAGTATTTTAATGCGCTCGCGTACAGAGGTTAAACAAAAAAAATTTGATATACATAGCTTTTCTAATAATTTAGATGAACAAGAACATCTGCTTGAGTACCTTTCAGACACAATAGAATCTTTCAGAAATTTTTACAAGCCTAATAATGCTTTTTTAGAGTTCTCACCAAATGATGCAATAGAACAGGTATTAGAACTTTTTAGTCCCACGCTAAAAGAGAGTGGGATTAGCTATAGCTATAAAAAATGTGAGGATACTATAGTTGAGGGGCGTAAAAATGAGTTTATGCAAGTTATACTCACTATTATAAACAATGCTACTTATATTTTAGATGAACGTAAAGTAAATAATCCAAGTATAGATATTACTACTTTTATACAAAGAGGTTGTCTATATATTATTATAGAAGATAATGGAAGAGGAATTAACGTTAAACCTATAAAAAAGATCTTTGAACCTTATTTTTCAAAAAATAAAAATAGTAAAAGTAGTGGTATGGGTCTATATATATCAAAACTTATAATAGAGGACCATTTTAGTGGAAAAGTTAAAGCTCAAAACACTAAAAGCGGTGCTTGTTTCACAATAACTATTCCTATAGGACACCTTAAAGCCACTTTACTGTCCTAAGATTGTCTTAACAAGATAAGGAGGATATGATGACTCACGAATTAATAAAACTACCTTACGAATATGATGCTCTGGAACCTTTAATGTCTGAAGAGACATTGAAGTATCATCATGGTAAACATCATTCCGGTTATGTCTCTAAATTAAATGGATTAGTTCCGGGTACGGAGTTTGAATCTGAAAGTTTAGTTGAAATTATTAAGCATGCCAATGGTGCTATTTTTAATAATGCCGCACAAGTATACAACCATGATTTTTTTTGGAATACGTTATCGCCTGAAGAAACAAAACCTTCGTTAGCGCTTGATTCAATTATTGGTGCCCAATTTGGTTCTTTAGATAAATTTAAAGAGGATTTTGTTGAAAAAGGGCTTGGACTGTTTGGCTCTGGCTGGGTATGGCTGTGTATTGATGAAAATGGTGAATTAAGTATAGTCACAACTTCAAATGCTGACAACCCTATACGCTCAGGTTTGGTGCCACTAATGGTTTGTGATGTTTGGGAACATGCATATTATATTGATCATAGAAATGCACGAGCAGATTATCTTGATAGTTTTTTAAAGCTTTTAAATTGGAAATTTGTATCGTTTAACTATGCCAACCATGAAAAACATCGAGGGGACTATTTTTCAAATTTTTGTAAAGAAAATACACCGTATTGTGATTATATAGATCAACTTGAACAGATGGATGAGGTAACAAGCTAATGAAAGTTACAACGCGTAGAAGTTTTTTTCATTATTTAGCAGTTTTGGGTTTAGTTACATTTAGCACAACTAAACTAGAAGCAAAAGGTACAAAAGAACAATACAGATATCAAGATACTCCAAAAGACGGCAAAAAGTGTTCTGACTGTATGCATTTTCTTCCAGAAACTAATGAATGTAGAATGGTTAAAGGTTCAATAGAACCAGAAGGATATTGTAAAGCCTTTTATATAGATCCGAGAAAAAATAAATAGATAGAAAGTGATACCTTATGACACTAGAAGAGTTAAATTCTTATAACGGTAAAGATGGAAAATCTGCTTATGTCGCTTACAAAGGTAAAGTATATGATGTAAGTGATAGCGATATGTGGAAAAATGGTCAACACCAGGGTCAACATTCTGCAGGAATAGATCTCACTGAAGCTATGAAGCATGCTCCACATAGTGATAGTGTTTTTGAAGGCTTTAAAGTTGTAGCAGAATTAGAAGAGCATGATAAAGAAAAAAGTTCTAAACAAGAAGAAACTGTTGAAAAAAAGAGTTCTTTATCCTTAAAACAGCGACTACAAAACTGGTATCAAGTATACCATCCTCATCCTGTAACTGCACACTTTCCTATAGCATTGCATTTTTTTGCAGCAGGTATGAATATAGCTTTTCTTTTAAATCCTATAGAAAAGTTTGAACAAGGTACATATTATGCTTTTTTATTCGCAACTTTGTTTGGCTTAATAGCTATAGTTGCAGGAGTTTTTAGTTGGTGGGTAAATTACAACTTTAGCATGATTCGACCACTTATTATAAAGCTATATACAGCTATATTTACAACTGTTATAGGGGCTGTAGCTATAGCTATGCATACCGTTGATCCATCAATAGCTTACAATAGTGATATATCAGCACTCTTTTACCATTTTGCTATTTTCATAACTGTCCCCTCAGTTGTTGTCCTTGGTTTTTATGGAGGTAAGCTTACTTGGTCTAAAAAAACATCTTCAGAAGATGAGATACAAACGCAACAGGGTAAGAGTGAAACTAGTGCTACTTCATCACAAAACGATTTTACTATTATGATCGGAGGTCCAGCAGGCTCAGGAATAAACACTATAGAAAATTTGCTTGTAGATGCATTTGCCTCTATAGGGTATTGTGTTTTTTCAACAAAAGAGTATATGTCAAGAGTTAGAGGTGGAAGTAACACAGTCCAAATACGAATATCAGACTCTACAATAAAAGCTGCAAAGTGGAAACCTGATCTGTTTTTTGCACTAGATGAACCATCAGTGTCTCATGTAGAAGAGCGTATAGGATCAGATACCTTTGTCATTGGTGGTAAAAGCGGTAATTTTCAAAACCATTTAAAGATCTCTATACTGGAAGAAGCAAAAGAACATGTAGAAAAACAGTTTGTAAACACTTTTGCAGCAGGGATGCTCTTTAAGCTACTTGATCTTCCTGAAAAAGAGCTTGAAAATGCTTTGAAAAAGAAGTTTAAAGAAAAAGATCACAAAGGTAATATAGAAGCTATAAGCAAAGGGTATAGTTTTGCTAAGTCGCAAAATATAGAGATCAAAAAGCCATCAGGCATTTCAAAAAAGAGTGATAAACAGCCACGCTATATAGATGGTACAACAGCATCTGGTTTTGGCTTTTTAGTTGGTGGATGTAACAGTGTTACTTCTTATCCGATGTCTCCATCTACTGGCGTACTTAGTTTTTTAGCCGGCTTATCTAAAGATTTTGATATAGCTGTTGAACAAGCAGAAGATGAGATAGCCGCATTTAATATGGTTTTAGGTGTGTGGTGTGCAGGTGGTAGGGGACTTACTACTACATCTGGTGGTGGTTTTGCTCTTATGGGTGAAGGTTTAAGCCTCTCAGGTGTAGCAGAGATACCATCAGTTGTTTACTTGGCACAAAGACCAGGACCGGCAACAGGACTTCCAACACGTACTGAACAAGGTGATCTAAACCTTGCTTTGCATTCTGGACATGGTGAGTTTCCAAGACTCATACTGGCTCCGGGAGATCCATTGGAGGCACTAAAACTTGGACATTTGGCATTTGAGATGGCAGATAAGTTTCAGATACCGGTTATATATTTAAGTGATCAGTATTTAGCTGATACTTTGCAGCCAATAACTGATGTGGACTTTAAAAAGTTTTCTCAAAACAGACATATTGTAAAAAGCGAACCAGACTATCTTCGCTATAAACTTACAGATAGTGGGATTAGTGAGCGTTCAGTTCCCGCATATGGTGATGGACTTGTGTGCTATGACAGTCATGAACATGATGAACGTGGTCAGGTTACAGAGTCATATGAAGTTAGAGACATTATGGTTCAAAAACGAAAAAATAAACTTGAGCAACTCCGTGATGCTGCTATAGAGCCTGAAATAATCGGTGATGGTAATATTGCAATAGTAGGGTGGGGATCAACAAAAGGTGTAATTTCAGAAGTTTTATCCATTCTTGATGATCCTAAGTTAACACAAGTTCACTTTTCGTGGATCTATCCACAAAATAAAAAACACCTCTCAAAGCTATTTGAGATGGATTATATTATTGTGGTGGAAAACAACTCCGATGCACAGTTTGCCGATCTATTAAAACTAAATGATATAAAAGTAGATGCAACAATACTACAGTCAAACGGCTTTTCTTTTTTTAGCGATATTTTAGTTAAGAAGATAGAACATAAAGTTAAGGAGTTATCATGAGTGATAAATTTATTCGCCCAGACACAGACAATGGTTGGTGTCCGGGGTGTGGTA
>JBEPWC010000025.1:0-12905 GCA_041642615.1 Sulfurimonas sp.
GCTCCAAGACCTGTAAGTGCCAAAGCTCTGTGTGGAGCTACATTTGCATCTTTATGAAGTTCTCCATACTGAAGTTTTGTTAGTATAAATGATGGTTTTCTCAGTTCATAAGGCTCACCATCACCAGATTTGAGATTAATATACTCATACGACACATCAACTCCACCTTCATACTTAACATCGCTTGTACCATTAAAACTAAGCTGTCCTCCATATATCGGCTCTGACAAAAAGCCATTTGTCTTTATTAAGTTATTATTAATATTTTTAATATTAGGAACTGAAAGACGCATAACTATAGAGCGTGATACATTTAATTTTTCATCTTGTACAACTCCGCTAGAGTTACTTGGATGGCAATGTAAACAAGTATTAGCTGAAAAAAGTGGACCCAAACCATCACGTGCTGTTGTAGCTGATGGTGCTTCAACCCAAGGGATGCGAAAAAAACTTTTTCCTAGTATATGCATATCCAACTCTTCATCGCTTTTAAAATCATGTGACTTACTAAAAGCTTTGTATGAGCTTGATTTTGTAAACTGCGCAACACTAGATCTTTCTTTTTTCTCTGTAGTAGAACTACTACAACCAGCAATCAAAATGATTGCCGTTGTTGCAAATATGCTTAATTTTGTGTGCATAAAAGTATCTTTTTCTATCTTATTACAACTGAGTCTCATCAGGATCTCTAACATCTTCTTCAGTTAGACTTATTCCAAACTCTTTAGCTACATCAACCATAGCATCACCTAGTTTTCTTAGCTCATTTTTCGCACTATTAAGATTAGATTTATAAGAACTTCCATCTTTAATCTGATAGTCAAAGTGTTCAGTACTAACTGCGTTATTCATAGTCTCTATCTTTGCATCTATACTTGATATAAGCTCATCAACCTCAGCTTTAGTTGTAGCACTTAGTAAAGAATAAAAGCCTGTACCTTTAGAGCTTCCTTTATACTCAGATTTTAAAACATTTACAAAGCCTTGGTAGTTTGTGTCTATATCTCTATGTGTGTTATCTGAAAAACAAGAGTGCTCATCCTCCTCACTTGGAGTTAGTATTGCAACTGCCATACGCTCATTTGCAAGTTCACTTTTTATAAACTTACCCATACCGATAAATACTACTCTAATAGCATCATCTGTCTCTATCGCGTTGTTTCCTGAACCCAAAAATGCCTCTCGGTAACTTCCACTTCCAGCAGTCCATGCATCTACTATAGTTTGCAAATCATCTACTATTAGTTCAGATGCTGCAACAAGGAAGTCTTTTCTTCTGTCTGCATTTGTATCAGATGTATAATCAGTAAGTGGTCTTTGCCCAGCCGTTGTTGCACCATTTGTTATAGTATCATCTATAAAACTATTGTAATCTTGATCTTGACCCCAAAGCAAAAACTCAACTGCATGGTAACCTGTTGCTACATTTGCATCTCCGCCATTTTCATTTAATGCAGCCAGTGTGTCTTTTGTGATTGCTGTAACATCTACAGTTGTAGCTTCAGCACCACTTGGTGTAAATTCACCAGCTGTATCTATAATATTTCCATTTGTAGTAGCACCACTTGCATCTGTTGTGTAATCTATCATATTCTCATCAAGCGGCCATGCGTTTAGTTGCCCCTCAGGTGCACCCCATTTTTCAGCTACCCAACCCTCTTCTGCATCGATTGGACCATTTGAGAGTCTAAAGATCTCTGTAGTTCCATATGATTCACGAGACTCTAACCATGCATCTTTTGCAGCTTGAAAATTTGTTTCATCTGGATCAGCTACAAATGTATCTATTGCATTATTTAAAGCTTTTGCATCATTTAGTGCATCTGTGTAGTTTGCTAGTGCAATATCTGCATATGTTGTTAATGCCTCTGCTTTTTTTAGAGAGGTTATCTCACTTTTAACTGGTGTAGTATCATCACTATCGCTTCCACAACCCGTAAAAAACAAAGTGGCTACTAAAGCCACGCTTCCCATTGATTTACTATTAATCTTCATCTTAATTCCTTGTATTGATAATTGTTATCGTAATCATACTAAAACGAAGCTTTAAGTTTCTTTATTTTGATAATCACTATTAATATTAAGTTAAGTCAGCTGTAGCTAATTAGGTCTTTAGCTAGTAGATTGGGTTATTATAGAAATTTTTAGCTATTTTTAGCTAATATAATACTCATTTTATAACATAAGGTTGAATATGGACTTTGGAAACATCGGCTTGCCAATAGTAGTATTGCTCCCATTTTTAGCTGCTGGTTTTATTGCGTACGCTTCAAAATTCAACAGACTAGCGAGTGCATGGGGTGCTGGGTTTGTAACGATCTCTTCGATCGTAGTACTCTCTACATACGCACACCTTCCATTTGAGGGGATCACAACGATCCAGTCATGGAGTTGGATCAGCTCAATTGGGCTTGAGTTTGCTTTTAGACTAGATGGTTTAGGGTTGCTGTTTGCTTACTTAATACTATGTATTGGGCTTTTGATCATCATATATGCAAGATACTACATAAGCACTCAAGACTGTATGGGGCGGTTTTACTCATACCTTCTGCTTTTTATGGGATCGATGTTAGGGATCGTACTTTCTGAGAACATAATACAGTTAGTCGTTTTTTGGGAGCTTACATCTCTTAGCTCATTTTTGCTTATCAGCTACTGGCAACATAAAGCTGAGGGTCGTGATGGTGCTAGGATGGCTTTAGCTATAACTGGTGCTGGTGGACTCGCTATGCTTGGGGGTATGGTTCTACTTGGTCACATCGTGGGGAGTTATAACCTTAGTGAGATCTTAGCAAGTGGTGATCTTATAAGAAGCCATGATCTATATACCCCTGTTATCTTACTTATACTTTTTGGTGTGCTTACAAAGTCAGCTCAGTTTCCATTTCACTTTTGGCTCCCACACGCTATGGCAGCTCCAACTCCAGTTTCAGCCTACCTACACTCAGCTACAATGGTAAAAGCGGGGATCTTCTTACTAGCTAGGATGTTTCCAGCACTAAGTGGTACTACAGAGTGGATCGTTATTGTAAGCACTGCTGGTATGGCAACACTTCTGTTAGGGTCATTTGTAGCTTTATTTAAACACGATCTAAAAGGGCTTTTAGCCTACTCTACGATCAGTCACTTAGGTCTTATAACTCTTTTATTTGGGTTTTCAACTCCACTTGCTGCGGTTGCTGCTATTTTTCACATAATCAACCATGCTACTTTTAAAGCATCTTTATTTATGGTTGCAGGGATTATAGATCATGAAACAGGCACAAGGGATATGAGAAGGCTAAGTGGGCTTTGGGCTTTTATGCCACACACTGCTACACTTGCTATGGTTGCAGCTGCAGCGATGGCTGGTGTGCCACTACTAAATGGCTTTTTAAGTAAAGAGATGTTTTTTGAACGTGCACTTCATGATGCTACACTTCTTAACCTAACCGTTCCTATACTTGCTACCATTGCTGGTGTGTTTTCTGTAGCATATTCAGCTAGGTTTATCCATAATGTGTTTTTTAACGGCAAAACAAAAGAGCTTCCAAAAGAGCCACATGAGCCGCCACGCTTTATGAAGATCCCTGTAGATATCTTAGTTGTGTTATGTTTTGTGGTTGGTATAGTTCCAATGTATACTGTAGCTCCAGTTCTTGCCACTGCAGTTCTTGGGACACTTCAAGCACCACTGCCTGAGTACTCACTAGCTATTTGGCATGGATTTAACATACCGCTTATGATGAGTTTTGTAGCGTTTTTTGGTGGGTTTTATGTTTACTACAAAAGGGAGATTCTTTTTGCTTGGTTTGAAAAAAATATCTCTCATATAGATGCTCGCATACCTTTTAACGCTCTAGTAAATGGTGTTTTTAGATTTGCAGAGTTTGTAACTCGTGGGTTTGACAAAAGCTCACAACAAGGGATGATAGCTTGGTTTATAGGTGCATCGATCGTAGCTGGTGTAGCTGGATTTAGCTATGGGGACTCACCAATTTTTGGCCAAAAAGAGTTTTTAGCACTTGATTGGATCAGCTTAATCATCGGTCTTATCCTTATGGTCGCGGCCATTGCAACGGTTGTTTTTCACCACCAAAGGTTTAAAGCACTCATACTTATAGGGGTAGTTGGACTTGTAGTCTCACTTATCTTTGTTAAGTTTTCAGCACCAGACCTAGCTCTTACCCAACTTAGTGTAGAGGTTGTAACCATAGTTCTTATACTCCTAGCACTTTACTACATGCCACAAACTACACCTTATGAGTCTTCAAAAACTAGGATAACAAGAGATGTGATCATATCTGGGCTTAGCGGTGTTGGTATCTTTATATTTACACTAGCGGTTCTTAGCCGTGAGTACACCACAATTGGGGATTATTTTCTTGAAAATTCACTTACAGGTGGGGGTGGAACCAATGTTGTAAATGTTATTTTAGTTGACTTTAGAGGGTTTGATACACTAGGTGAGATCACAGTTTTAGCAATAGCCGGACTTGGGATCTTTTCTATGCTTCAAGGGCTTAGACTTTTTGCTCCTACGGCAGATGAGGATGGACTAAGATGGAGTGTGGACAAACATCCACCTATGATGCAAACACTAACTCGCTTGATCTTGCCACTTATGCTTTTAGTATCTGTATATATCTTCTTAAGGGGTCACAACCTACCAGGTGGTGGGTTTATTGCAGGGCTTATTGCTGCAGTTGCTCTGATTGTGCAGTACTTAGCAAACGGTATAGAGTGGACAAAACAAAGACTAAGATTTGAAAAAGATACTTTGATCTCCATAGGACTTTTAGTAGCTACAGTTACGGGGATCGTATCTATGTTTATAGGTTATCCGTTTTTAACTACAGCATTTACCCATGTTCACTGGCCAGTTGTGGGTGAGTTTGAAGTCGCTAGTGCTATAGCTTTTGATCTTGGTGTATTTTTAGTGGTTGTTGGCTCAACTGTACTTATACTAGTTCAACTTGGAAAACTAAGTAAAAACTCACACGAGTGTAATAAAAATCTAGAAACGAAAGGTCAAAGTTAATGGAAGTACTTATCGCATTTATTATCGCTTTATTAACAGCACTTGGGATATACCTAACACTTAGAGCTAGGACATACCCTGTAGTTTTGGGTCTTACAATGCTAGCGTATGCTGTGAACCTATTTTTGTTTGTGATGGGGCGTCTTAGTGTAAATGAAGCTGCTATTTTACAAGATGGCGTAACATCACATGCAGATCCACTTCCTCAAGCATTAGTACTTACAGCCATTGTGATCAGCTTTGGTATGACAGCTTTTGTGATCATACTCTCACTTAAAGCAAAAGGTGAGATGCATACAGACCATGTAGATGGAGATCTTGAAGAGGGGGACAGTTACAGATGTTAGATCATATCCCTATTTTACCTGTTATATTACCACTTATAGCTGGTTTTATCACACTTTTTTTAAAACACTTTGGCATAAATACACAAAGGGTTTTCTCTGTATTTGCTGTAATATTGCTTGTACTAGTTTCAGCTAAAGCACTTTACTTTACAACAATGGTTCCACACACGGTTTATAGCTTAGGAAACTGGCAGGCCCCTTTTGGGATCGTGCTAGTTTTAGACAAGTTTTCTATAACCATGGTACTTTTAACATCACTTTTAGCACTTGGAGCTTTGTGGTACAGTGTAAGTGAAAAGGTAGACTCTCAAAATGAACATTTTCATGTGCTTTTTCAACTACAACTCTTTGGGATCAACGGTGCTTTTTTAACAGGTGATCTTTTTAACCTTTTTGTATTTTTTGAAATACTTTTACTTGCATCATACAGTTTACTACTGCATGGGAGTGGCGAGAGAAGGACAAAAGCAGGACTTCACTATGTAGTTATAAATCTTGTTGGTTCAACTCTGTTTTTGTTTGCAGTTGGGGCACTCTATGGGATCTTAGGTACTCTAAACATTGCAGATCTAGCACTGCAAGTCTCAAAACTAAGTGCTGATAACATTGGCATAGTTGCAAGTGCTGGATTACTTTTACTGGTAGTTTTTGGGCTTAAAGCTGCTATGTTTCCGCTATACCTTTGGCTACCAAACGCTTATAGTAAAACATCAGCTCCAGTAGCTGCACTCTTTGCTATCATGACAAAGGTTGGTATATATGCGATCATAAGAGTTCATGGGACTATTTTTGGAGAAGATGCAGGTGAACTTGCATACTATCATATCCCTTGGGTTTTAAACATCGGTTTAGTAACTTTAATACTTGCAACCCTTGGAGTACTAAGCTCAAAAGATCTAAAAACTCAAGTAGCGTATATAGTACTAGCTTCTGTTTCTGTATTACTCGTCTCTATTGGGGTAAATACAGCTGAGTCTTTAAGTGCTACCATATACTACATGATCCACTCAACCCTTACAGCTGGGGCATTCTTCCTAATAGCAGACATTATAGTAAAACAAAGGGGTGGAGTTGGAGATATTATGACTCAAACTGCCCCTTTTGCAAAAGCTAGGCTCACTGGTGGTATATTTTTTATCTTAGGGATCGCAGCTGCTGGGCTTCCTCCACTTTCTGGTTTTTTTGGAAAAGTTATGATTTTAAATTCAGCTATAGGTGATGTTCAGATGGGAGCTATATTTACACTTTTGATTCTAAGTAGTTTACTCATAGTGGTCTCACTTGCAAGAACTGGTTCAAATATATTTTATGACATCAAACAAGATGCTGATGTTATGGAGTTTACACTAAAAAGATCTAGTCTCTATAGTGTTTTATTTTTGTTTATGTTTCTTCCTTTGATGGTACTTTTTGCAAACCCTATAACGGAGTTTACTAGTTTAGTTGGAGTTGAACTTTTTAACACTACAAACTACATAGAGTCAACACTTAATACTACTCTCCAAGGAGACAGATAATGAAAAGCATCATACCTCACCCGATCTTAAGTGTAACACTTCTGATCTCATGGCTACTTTTAAACAACACTGTAGCTGCTGGGCATATAGTTCTTGGAGCTATTTTATCCATTTTTATCCCATGGTTTACATCTAGCTTTTGGCAAGAGAGAGTTTGTGCTAAAAACCCTGCAGCATTTTTTAAATTTGTCCTAATAGTTCTTTTTGACATAGTTATAGCAAATATAACAGTTGCAAAACAGGTACTATCACCAAATAACAACTTAAAGCCAACTTTTTTCAAACTACCCATAAAGTTAGAACACCCACTTGGGATCAGTGTACTAGCTAGTACAATCTCATTAACTCCTGGGACTGTTAGTTGTGATCTTAGTGAAGATAGAAGTTATCTTTTGATCCATGGTCTTAGTGTAGAAGATGTAGATGAAGAGATTCAAACCATATTAAATAGATATGAAAAACCATTGTTGGAGGTATTTCAAAAATGTTAGATTTTATACTGCCTGTAGCTTTTAGCATGGTTGCAATAGCGTTAATTTTAAACCTTTACAGACTTCTTATTGGACCATCGATGCCAGATAGGATCTTAGCACTAGACACTTTGTCTATCAACTCAATCACACTTTTGATTATGCTTAGTTTATATTTAGACAGTGTTTTGTACTTTGAAGCAGCACTTTTAATAGCTGTAATGGGCTTTGTTGGCACAGTAGCACTTAGTAAGTATCTGCTTCGTGGCGATATAATGGAATAGGAGAGATTATGTTAGATATATTTGTTTCAATTTTAGTACTAATAGGGGCGACTTTTGTCCTTGTAGGTTCAATTGGTCTGCTTAAATTACCAGACTTTTTTACAAGGCTGCACGCTCCTACAAAAGCAACAACTCTTGGTGTTGGAGCTATACTTATAGCCTCTACAATCTACTTTAGTTTGACTACAAGTGGGCTTAGTTTACATGAGATCTTGATAGCTCTGTTTTTGTTTATAACAGCACCGATCAGTGCACACCTTATGGCAAAGTCTGCAATTCACTTAAAAAAACACACTAAGAGTTGATAGACCGAGCAATCTGTTTCTAAAAAACTTTGCAGAGACTGATAAAAATTAAATTTATTTATTCCTTGTTTAGTTTAAAAAAACTACTACCACTTCCACTAAAATAATAGTCCTTTTTTTGAAACTTATTAAGACTTGGGTATTCTTTTAGTGCAGGCTTAAAAAGTTCATTTGCCTCAGCAGGAGTGTACTTTTTCAATATATCTGTAGATAAAGTTTTTTTCAGCACCTCTTCTTCTTGCATATCAATTGGATCGAAAAAATTCACTCTATAAGAGTTATAAACTTTTGGTGTAGAGATCTCAACCTTTGGTGTATATATGTCAAATTTTAATAGTGGCTCATCAAACTCTTCTACTATCTCACCTATCCCACTAACATTTGCACTATCGTATCCATATATAAAAAAAGGAACATCAGCTCCAACTTCTAAACCGATTTGGGCTAACTCTTTTATACTCAAGTTTAGATGCAAAACCTCGTTACACATCTTTAGGTAAGTTGCAGCATCACTGCTTCCCCCACCAAGTCCTGCAAATGCTGGTATGTTTTTGTCTACTTTGATCGCATAAGTTTGCATTAGCTTCTCTAAGGGTTCACTTTTTGTATAATTTAGTAGTGCCTTGTAGGCTCTATAGATTGTATTTTGTTCAGTTGCACAAGAGAAGTTTCCTATTATTTTAAACTCTTTTGTATCTTTTTTTAAAAATGATAACTCATCATAAAGATCATCTACTCTCATAAAACGGGAGATGATCTCGTGGTAGTCTCCACGCGTACCTGTTACTTTTAAAAATATATTTACTTTTGCAAATGCCTTGTGTAGCTTCATATTATTTTTTGATTATTGAACTTAGCTTTGTAACAAGTGAGCTATCTACATCTTTAGAAGATGCAACATTTGAATCTTTTACATTTTCTAAAAGCTCACTTCTAATAATATTTACATCTTTTGGTGCATCGATACCAATCTTTACAACACCCTTATCTATAGATATAACTTTTAGTATTATATCATCCCCTAACTGTATCGATTCATCTGTTTTACGTGCTAAAACTAACATATATTTATCCTACCAAGTTCATATTTTACTTTTGTTTTTTCTATATTTATGATCGAAATATTATCGCCATTATCTAGCCAATAACATCCATCTTTTTTAATCTCTAGATCTTCTAAAGCAAGAACTCTTCCATATTTGAGATTTTCTTCATCTCCATGGTAAAAATTTTGCGAAATGTTCAAAGATTTTTTAATATCTAGTGCTTTTTCACCATCATAAAAAAACTGCCCTTCGTTCAGTCTCTCTAGCATTGTAAGGCTTCCAAACTCTAAGCCTAGCCTTTTTGCTACAAGGAGCCCAATACTTCTTATGTATGTCCCCTCACTCACTGTTGCCTCGAAAGTTACAAAAGGGTGGCAGTATGAGATAAGTTTTGTATCATATATGGTTGAGCTTATCCTGTTTAACTCAAACTCAATACCTGCACGAGCTAGATCGTAAGCTCTTTGACCGTTGATCCGCTTAGCTGAAAATATAGGTGGCTCATACTCAAGCTCACCCTTTAGAGATTTTAAAACATCTTCTATTTCACTCTGGCTAAACTCACTAACCTCATAGATACGCTCAATCATCTCAGTGTCTAAGCTATCACTTTTAGCTCCAAGCCAAAGTGTAGCACGATAGGTTTTTGGTGTTTTGTTTAAAAACCTAAAAAGCTTAGTGTGGCTTCCCATACCTATAAGCAGCACACCTTTTGCAAAAGGATCAAGAGTTCCAGAAAATCCAGCTTTTTTTTGGTTGTATTTTCTTTTAAGGGAACTTAAAAAAAGGTTTGAGCTGATATTTGATGGTTTGTATGCAACAAATAGTCTGTTCATAAAAAGCCTATAAACGTTCTATAAAAGAAGCAAGTATATCTTTTTTCGTACCTGCAAAGTTTATGCTAAGTTTGAACTCTTTTCCAGCTTTACTAACTCCTGTAATTCGACCTGTTCCAAAGATCTTATGGCGGACTAAATCGCCTTTTTTAAAAGCTGTGTTCTTCTCAACCTTTAAACTCCCTTGACAAAGTCCAGCTTCGTTAAAAAACCTTGACTTTTCTAGCTCACTTCTGCGACCCTTGTAAAAACGGCTACTTACATGTGAAAGTACCAGTCTCTCTTTTGCACGGGTAAAAGAGACATAACCAAGACGCCTCTCCTCTTCTAAGTCACTTCCATCACCAACAAGTGGCAAGAAGCCCTCCTCCATACCGATTATAAATATATGATCAAACTCAAGCCCTTTTGAAGCATGGATACTCATCATGTAGATACTCTCGCCCTCTACTTGATCTTGTTCACTTTGAAGAGTTAGCTCGTTTAAAAATTCATCAAGACCAGACTGTGGATTATTTTTTATAAAATCACGAAACAGTGCATAAAACTCATCCATATTTAAAACTCTGTCTTGTTCGTCTGGTTGGTTTTTATAGATATCTTTTAGGCTAAATGTATCCTCAAGTGAATCTATAAAATTATAAGTAGATTCTTGTGCAACCTTAGCCACAACCTCAATATCTTGAATAAACTGCTTTAGAGTTTTTGCGTTTTTCTTTCTTACAAGTGCTTCAAGCTCTTCTAAGCTAGCATCTTTTACATAAGAAAATATTGACTTTCCTGCCTCATGGGAAGCTAACTCTAGTTTATCTACACTAGCTTTACCAAGTCCACGTTTTGGTTTGTTAACTATACGCTTAAAGGAAAAATCATCATGGACATTTGTGATCACACGAATGTATGAGATCAGATCCTTTACCTCAGCCCTGTCATAAAATCTCTGTCCACCAACTAGTTTGTAGTTTATCCTAGCTTTGTTTAGTCCCTCTTCAATCGAGCGTGAGAGTACATTTACACGGTAAAGTACTGCTATATCTCTAGCTCTTACACCAGAATCCATAAGTTTTGTTATATGTTTAGCAACCTTTCTAGCTTCCTCATTTTCATCGTGTGAGTTTAGAACAACTACATCCTCACCACTTCCACGGGTAGGTTTCAACTCTTTTCCAAGGCGTGAGCGATTGTGTTCGATCAAAGAGTTTGCAACTTTTAAAATTGGCTCACGTGAACGGTAATTGTTTTGTAGTTTAAAAACCTCAGTACCCTCAAAGTCTTTGTCAAACTCCATAATATTTCTAATATGCGCCCCACGCCATCCATAGATGCTTTGATCATCATCACCAACTACACAGATATTTTTATGTGTAGTACATAGTTTTTGTAAAAGTTTTAGTTGAAGTTCGTTTGTATCTTGGTACTCATCTACCATTATATATTGGTATTTTTCACTTGTCTTTTGTGCAAGGTCTGGGTTGTTCTCTAAAAGCTTGTAAGTTAGTGCTATAAGATCATCAAAGTCTACAAGGTTATTCTCATTTAGGTACGCTTCATACTCCTCATAAACCTTTGCAATCTGTTGATAATTGTAAAGCTCAGCTTGTTTGTATGCATCATCAGGAGTCATAAGTGAATTTTTATATCTTGAGATCTCACTTGCTATTAGTGGCGTTGCGATCTCTGAATTAATCCTCTTTAGGATCCTTTTTTTATCATCTGTATCGATAACAACAAAGTTGTTTTTCCTACCCATAAGATGGATATGAAACTTTAAAAACAAAAGTCCAAACTTATGGAATGTACATAACAGTGGTGGATATGACACATCATCGATCATCTCTATAGCACGTTCTCGCATCTCTTTTGCAGCTTTGTTTGTAAAAGTTAGGGTTAAAGTGTTTGAAGCAGGTATACCCACACCTTGGATCAGGTATGAGAGTCTTGATACAATTGTGGTAGTTTTTCCACTTCCAGCACCTGCTAGTATTAATACAGGTCCTTCAGTTTGCTTAACTGCTGAACCCTGCTCATCATTTAGTTTTGCGAAAATCTTTTCCATATTCCCCACTAAAGCTTTTAAATTTTATTTATTATATCAAAAATAACATAAATTATAATAAATGTATTGCTTTTATTATAATTTTGAGTTATACTTTTGTCATTACTTTATCTTATAGGAATTATTATGTTAAAAGACTTTGCCAAATTGCAAACATTTTTGATGGTAACAAAAGAGAAAAGCTTTTCAAAAGCCTCTGCAAAACTTGGAATTTCACAACCGGCTGTAACACAACAAATAAAGTTTATAGAAGATTATTTAGATACAAAGATTGTTCAAAGAAAAAAGAACGGTATACTATTAACTAAAGAGGGTGAAGATCTCTATAGAATCGCTAAAAGACTTGAAAAGTCAATAGAAAACAGTGAAAAAGAGCTTATAAGTATAATTAATAAAGAGTTTACTTTTGTTATCGGTTCGTCTTATGCTATTGGTAACTATATTCTACCAAATTATCTAGCTGAGATAAAAAAAAGAATTGACAATGAAGTTCATATGAGTGTTAATAGTTCAAAGAAGATTATAGAAGCTATAGAAGATAAAAAAGTAGACCTTGGTCTTATTGAATCACCTGTTTTTAAGGATGATATTATATATAGAGAATGGATCGAGGACGAACTTGTATTTTTCTCAAATCAACCTTTAAAAAAGCAACTTACTGCAGAAGACCTTATGGGGTTTGACTGGATATGTCGTGATGAAGCTTCACACACAAGAAGACTTACCTCTGAGGTATTTGAAGAGGTTGGTGTTCAATGTAATAACTTTAACGTTGTTAGTGTGATGGAATCGCCTACTGCTATTAAAGAGGCTATAACACACTCAGATAAAAATACTAAGCGTCCACTTGTATCTGTTATGAGTAGACATGTTATAAAAGATGATGTTCTAAACGAGAAGTTATTCTGTGCGAGACTTAAAAACTATAAAATAGAGCGTAAGTTCTATATAGCATACTCAAAAGATAGAAAGCATGATGCTTTTGTTGAAAATGTAGTGAACTATCTTTTAAGATCGGAAGAGC
>JBEPWC010000026.1:0-12743 GCA_041642615.1 Sulfurimonas sp.
AGCACCAATAGATTCTATCTTTTTCATAAAAGAGGATTTTGTAAGAACTATCATTGATGGCGTTAGCTCACCAAACCTAACTAGTTCATTGTCAGATGTGTATGAGTAGTCTATAAACAAGAAGTTATAGTCATCTTTATTTTTTACTTCATCTATATTGTAAAATACACTATGTTTTACACCGTAAAAATCAAGATATTTTATAAGATTTTCATCTTGCTTTTTCGACTTGTGATCATTTTTAAGAACCAATGCTTTTAGGTTTGAAAAAGCACCCTCACTTGAGTCATTTAGTGTCTCGATCTCTTCAAGCTCAATAGTAAAGAAGAACGTAGTACCCTCACCAGGTTCTGAGTGAAGATCTAGTTGACCACCCATAAGCTCAATAAATCTAAACGAGATAGTTAGACCAAGTCCAGTACCACCATATTTTCTTGTGATCGAAGTATCGGCTTGACTAAATGCTTCAAATATCTTAGTTTTCTGCTCACTAGTTACACCAATACCACTATCTTGAACTTCAAACCTGATCCTAGTTTTACCTTCTGTTTCACACTCCTCTTTTGTGATCTCAACATTGATTGAGCCTGAATTAGATGTAAATTTAACCGCATTTGACAGTAGGTTGATAAGAACCTCTTTGATCTTCGTTGGATCACCTTTAACAGGATGTTCTAAAGATGGATCTATAAAACAACCAACATCGATCTGTTTTTCAGATGCACGAACTGAGTAAACTTCAACGGCACTTTCAAACTCCTCAACGGGGTTAAATGCAATATCTTCAATCTCAACTTTATTAGATTCGATTTTAGATAGATCAAGTATATTATTTATAATTTCAAGTAGGTTTTCAGATGATTTTTCAATGATCTCAACAAACTCTGATTGTTCCTCTTGAAGTCCAGAGTCTTTTAAAAGTTCAGTAAATCCAACAATACCATTTAGAGGTGTACGGATCTCATGTGACATGTTGGCAAGGAACATAGATTTTGCTTCACTTGCTTCTTGAGCCATGATCTTATCACGCTTAGTTCTCTCAATAATTTTTTCAAGTAGTCTATAGGCTTTTTCTGTACCTTCTGTTGTTTGTAGGTCTATCTCTGAAGCTTCAGTGTCTTCGTCCTCATCAATAGCATTTTGTAAAACACCCTCTAGGTTTTTAATGTTTCCCTCTATCTCATTTGAGAGGATATAGCCTAGAACTCCTAGTAGTAAAGATACGATCCATGTTGTGATAGCTATGGTTAAAAACTCTAAAGCATCAGCTTTGATACTCTCTGCTCTTTTATCCATTGCATTGATCATTCTATCTTCTGCATCAGATAAAATGTTTGTTTTTTCAGATAACATAGTAAACCATATACTTGGTGATATATCATATTCACCTTCTTTTGATGTAGAGATGATCGCAGTTCTTTCTATATTTATATCTTCTAATAAAAGTTTAGTGTCTTCATTTTTAAGTATACCATCCAAACTTTTTACTAGTTTGTCATCACGAAGGTTTGAGTACTTGAATGTGTCGGCTCTTGAGATTAATGATAGCCAAAAGTTAAACTCCTCCTCTTCAAATGCAGTTGAGCGTGCAATAGCATGGGTGATTAAATCCCTCTCTGCTGCTGTATACTCTCTTGCCTCAGCAAAGTTTACATAAACTGTTGAGAATTCGTTGATGGTTGGGTCTTGTTGAAGTTGAGAAACTGTTGAGAGATTACCGATCGTCTTTCTAAGGACAGAGCCATAAACATCGTTATACACCTCTTCAAAATCAGCGGATTTTAAATCTACAGATTCTCTTGTCTTCTTTATAAGTTGATAAGCTTCTATTATATAGTTTAAATCAGAGTTATTTTTACTTTTTTTATCTTGTAAGTGTTTAATATATTTTGAATAGTCTTTATCAACAAGAGCTCTTTGTTTTTTTAGTGAACTTAAAGTACGTTCAGAAAAACTACCCATATACATCACAGTCATACCACGTTCACGAGAGATATTTGTGATCAGATCGTTTAGTAGTTTATTTTGAATAAGCTTGCTTTGAAGTTTACTAGAAGTTGTTAAGTTTAAGTAAGAGTCATAAACATAAAAACTTGTAAAGGCAAAAACTATAAATATTGGTAGAAGTGATATAAGTCTTAATCTGTTTTTTAATCCAAATTGCATGTTAGTCCTTTGATTCTATCATACTCATAAGAGCTTCATTTATATTATTGAGTAATTTTTGAGCACTTGAACTGTTTTGAAGTGTAATGAGTGCTTCTAGATCTGATTCAAACATTGTAACTCTCATATTGTCACTCATACCTTTTAGTTTTTTCGCAGCATCTTGCCATTTTGCTGGATCGTCTGAATCGATACCCTCTTGAGCTTGTGATATAAGAAGCTTACTCTCATTTGAGTAGTCTTCAAAGAGTTCATTGAAACTTTCTTCATCGAGTCCTATCTCGTTAGCAATACCCATCTTGTCATATTTTTGAGTGTTCTTCTTATTTTCAACCTCGTTTAAGAGATCATTTTTTTCATTGTTTGATATAAGATTATCTTGTTCTATATCTAATGTATCAAAATCATCATCAATCTCTAAGGAATCTTCTTCAATCTCAGGAAGCTCTAGAGCGTCATCCTCAATGGTCTCTGAAGCTTCATCGTTCTCAGGAAGCTCTTCATCCTCTATGATCTCAGGAATGTCATCTATCTCAATAGCATCATCAATCTCTATGGCGTCATCCTCTTCAGGTGTTGGTTCAGGTGTTGGTTCAGGTGTTGGTTCAGGTGTTGGTTCAGGTGTTGGTTCAGGTGTTGGTTCAGGCTCCTCACCAGCAAGTTTAGCAACTATGTTGTAAAACTTATCAAGGTCTCTTATTGAGTATGTAAAATCTTCCGCTTTATTTATTTTGACCAGTATCTCTTGTGCATCATGGATCCTTAGGTTTGCAGCTACACCTTTTAGTTGATGAGATAGTGATTTTAGGTCAATCATATCTTCATCGTAAACAGCTTCATACAGCTTAGGCTTAAAGTCTTTTGCCTGCATAATGAAGTCATCAACAAAATCTTGAATAGTAGCAACATCCATCTCTAAAGCATCGGCTGTTTCTTGTATGTTAAAAACATACTCCTCTTCATCTTTATTAGAGTCTTCGCTGTCTTGTACATCTGTAACATCTTTTACAAGTTCTTCTTGAGGTTCTTGTGTAGGTTCCTCTTCTAAGTCTTCATCAATGCTTACGTGTTCATGTAAGTTTTCATGAAGATCTTCTCTGGACATACTTCTCTGGCTATCCTCTGTAGTTTCACTTTGTTCTGTTTCAGCTTCACCAATTTTTTCTAGATCCTCTTTGCTTGGTTCAAATACATCTAAATTATATTCATCTTCAATTTCATAAGGGTCTTGTTCTACCTCTGATGTTTCTAGTTTTGGTAGTTCTTGTGCATCTGTATGATCATTATCAAAATCATCTTCTATATATTCACTCTGACTAGCTTCTGTAGGTGTTTTTACTTCAGGCTCTTCATCTAACTCAACCTCTGGTTCTTTTTGTGTTTCCTCTTTAGGAGTAGTTACTGGAGTTGGTCTAGACTGTAGGTCTGCTGATATATTTTGTAGCTCTTGAGAACTTAGTGCTCTAATATTGTTTAGATTTATATGGTAAGACTGCTTAGTTGGTGCAGATATAAGATAGATAGTTTTAATATCTAACATACAGCTAAAGGTCTTCCCATTAGCATGGATAATCGCTTTTGATGAGTCTTTATCGGTAGAACATAATACAAAATCTATCCAATGGACATGCTTGAAGTTGTGTACATGCCCAGGTACCTTTACAAAAAGATCTGCGAAATCTGCAGCTTCATTTAGCAAAGATGCTAGATTTGAATATCCCAGTAACTTTAAGTTGTCCTCATCGATCCCTATGAACTCTCTATTGTTGTTATATATTATCATAAATTACCTTCTTGTTATACTTCTGAACTTAGCATCTTTTGGTATAAAACTTCATTTTCTTGAATATTTTTCTTAGAAGCTTGTCTTGATACAGATATAAAGCTTACAATATCACCATCGTTGTTTTTAACCGGTAAAATACTTAGATCATCCCAGTAATACCTGCCATCACTTCTTAGATTTTTAACAAGTCCTGTCCAAGCTTGTCCGTCACTTACTGCATCCCAAAGCTTTTCAAAGATCACTTTAGGCATATCTGGATGACGGATTATGTCATATGTAGATCCAATAACCTGTTCACTTGAATATCCGGAGACTTCATAAAAAGCTTTATTTGCATAGGTTATTTTACCATCTGTGTCTGTTTGGGATATTATCGCTTTGCCAGCATGAACAAACTCTTCGTTAATAGGAGTTACTTTATCCATTATAAGAACCTTGTATTAATCTATAAAATTAAATTTGCTTAATGTTATCATAAAACTTACAAAATGAAACTTAGTTGTAGAGTTTTTTTATTATTTTTGCATCTTTTTCATTTAAAATTGTAGCAATCTGCTCATGTGATAATGTTTTTATATGTTCAAATGTACCAAAATTATTTAAGAGTTTTTTAATTTTAGCTTGAGATATTCCATTAATAGTTAACAGTTTACTCTCTTGATCTTGTTTTAGTTTTGTTTTTTTGTGAAAACCAATAGCAGACCTGTGAGCTTCATCTCTTAGTCTTTGAGCCCATTGGAGCCTTTTGTCGCTTGGCTTTAGCCTAAATGCTTCATCTTTAGTATAGATTATGTCATTTGCCTTGCCCTTTGCACGGTGTGCTTTTGCATCAACTTTCTCTTTTGAGATCGCTATAACATCTAAGCTTACACCATTTGAGTCTAAGATCTCTAGTGCTAGTTTTAAAAGTGTAGCTCCACCATCTAAAACCCATAGATCAGGAACTGCATTTTTTGAAAAACTCTTTACTCGTCTTGAGAGTGTTTCTCTCATCTGTGAGTATTCATCTTTTGCTTCAAGGTGGTAGGTTCTGTAGGATTTTTTGTCAAACTGTGAGTTTTCATAGACTATCATCGCACCAACTGTTGCCATCCCAGACATGTGCGAGTTGTCAAAACACTCAACTCTTTGCGGTACTTTTTCCAAGTTTAACAGCTCAGCTAACTTCTCCTCAGTCTCAAAGCTAAGAGTTTTTTTGTCGTTTTTAAGTAACTCTTTTGCATTTAACTCAGCTAGGTCAATAAGCTGTTTTTTCTTGCCCCTTTGTGGGACAATGATCTGAGCTTTTTTCTCAAATACACTACTTAAGTAACCCTCTAAGTTTTCCCTATCTTCAAACTCCTCTTGAACCAAAATAGGAGCTATGATTGGTGGCTTTTGTTGGTAAAACTCAACTAGTAGCCTTTGGTACAACTCATCTTTATCAAAGCCGTTACTGATGCTTGTTAGACTATGAGATGATGAGATTATCTTTCCGTTTCTCATAAAGATCTTTAAAGTAACAACCCTTTTTTCACTATGAGCAATAGCAAATATATCGTAGTTTTCATTAGATGCGAAATCTATATCGCTTCTGATCTCACTTTTAGAGATCCTCTCACACCTGTCTCTAAGCTCAGCTGCTTCTTCAAACCTTAGCTCCTGAGCATAAAACTCCATCTTTTTAGATAGTTCAGAGTTGAGTTTTGATTTACTTTTTATTAGTTTTATAGCTTTGTCTATCTCTTTTTGGTAAAGCTCATGTGGGATCTCATTTTCACAAGGTCCTAGACACTTATCTATCTGGTAGTATAAGCAGAGCTTTTTTGACTTTAGGCACCCTTTTTTTTGGACAAGCTTACATAGTTCGTAGATTGAGTTTAGTATGTCTCTAGCCGCTATAGAGTATGGTCCAAAGTAAGTTATATCTTTAGCGTCAATCACTTTTCTTGTGATCTCAAACCTTGGATATTTTTGAGAGTAGTCAATATATATGTAAGGGTATGTCTTATCATCTCTTAAAAGTATGTTGTATTTTGGATTTAGCTGTTTTATGAGTGAGTTCTCAAGTATTAAAGCATCGTGTTCAGTGTTTACCACTATGTAGTTTAGTGCGTATGTTTGGTTGATCATAGTGGTTATTCTATGTGAAAGGTTTGGGTTTGGTCTTAGTTTTGGTGTAAAACTAAAGTAGCTTTTTACACGGTTTTTAAGGCTTTTTGCTTTTCCTACATAAAGAAGTTTTCCATTTTCATCTAGGTACTGGTATATCCCAGCAGAGTCTGGCAGTTGTTTTATTGTCTCACTTAGTGTCATTATTTTTTATAATGTCCCTTATACTTTTTACCAAAGAGTTTAGTTTTTGATCTTTTATGTTTACTTCAAACTCTCCATGTGAACGCTCTTTATATCTTTGGCTTTTTGTTTGTTTGTCTACTTGTTGTGCATCTACACTTTTTTTAGGCGTATGTGTTACAAAAGCTTTTATATCAGAAACAGTTATATCGTTACATTCATCAGGCGTATGGAATTTTAAAGCACTTTTAATATTTTGTATACTATTATCAAACTCTTGTTTTCCGGCAGGGTGGTTAAAGACAAAAAATAGTGTCTCTTGCTTAATGTAAGCAAAGCTAACCATCTTTTGAACCGGCTGAGTAAAAAGTGATTGTATTTTTTTAATACATTTAACTTTTGATAGTTTTGAGAATTGAGGTTTATTTTGAATAATATCCATAATCTGAGAAGCACTTTTCATAAGGTTATTATAACTATATTTTTATTTAGTTTTGTAGGGTGTGGTGTAAAAAAACCACCATACTACCAAGAGAGTGTCCAAATTCCTGTAGAAAATGCAGATAAAAAAGAGAATAATTAATGAAATATGATGTGATAATCATAGGAGCGGGTATAGCTGGACTTTACGCATCACTAAACCTCCCAAAAGATAAAAAAGTACTGATCATAAACAAAAGAGAGACATTTAAGTGTAACAGCTTTTATGCCCAAGGTGGTGTAGCACTTGCTAAAGATGAAGAGGATGTTCCTTTACATATAAAAGATACTCTTGAAGCTGGTGATGGTTTGTGCGATGAGGGGGCTGTTGAGGTTTTGTCTAAAAACTCTAAAGCTGTGATCGACGATATAATTAAACAAGGTTTTGAGTTTGACAAAAATGAAGATGGCTCACTAGCATACACAAAAGAAGCAGCACACTCCACATCTAGAATACTACACGCTGGTGGTGATGCAACTGGAAGGCATCTGCACTATTTTTTACTAAAGCAAAACACCCATCCTATGCTTGGTCATACAAGGGTAGTTGATCTACTTATAAAAGATTCCAAGTGTCATGGTGTTACAGTGCTTGAACATAGAGAACTAAGAAACATATATGCAAAAAATGTGATCATTGCAAGTGGGGGAATAGGCTCACTTTTTGAGTACCACACTAATGCACCAACGATCAGTGCAGATATACAAGGGGTATGTTTGCTAAAAGGTATAGAGCTTGAACATATGGAGATGACACAGTTTCATCCAACTGTTTTTGTAAAAAATAGCTTTGCTCAAAAAGTGCTTTTAACAGAGGCACTAAGGGGCGAGGGTGCTACGATCGTAGATGAGTATGGCAAAAGGTTCTTGTTTAACTACGACAAAAGGGGCGAGTTGGCATCTCGCGATATAGTAAGTAAAAGCATATATGATTACACTCAAAAGACAGGCTATAAAGTTTATCTTGATATGAGTAACTTTGATTTAGGATATTTTGTAGGTAGGTTTCCAAACATATATAAAAATCTTCAAGATCTAGGTTTCAAGGTTCCAAAGCAAAAAGTACCAATATCTCCGGCATTTCACTATGCTATAGGTGGTATAAAGACAGATCTTGACGGAGCGGTAAATGGTGTGAAAAATCTATATGCAGTAGGAGAGGTAGCTTCTGTTAAGGTCCATGGTGCAAATAGACTTGCATCAAATTCACTTTTAGAAGGGCTGGTTTTTGCAAAAGAGGCAACTAGTAAGATTTTAAAAGATCTTCAACAAGATCAATATGACGAGTTTGTTGAGTTTGAAGTCAAAAAAGAGGTTATGAGCCTTAAAGATGATAAAGCCAAAAAGAATAAGCTAAGAGAGATCATGTGGCGGTATGTCTCCATAGTTAGGAGCAAAAAAGGGCTACTAGAAGCTAAAAGAGAGATCGAAGAACTTTTAGACCAAAAGATCGGTAAGCTATTAAAACTAAGACTCTTAACAGCTAAAGAGATTGTTGAGTCTGCACTTAAGAGGGAGAAGTCGATTGGAGTTCACACTATTATTGAGGATAATACTTAAGATATAAATAAAACATTAATCTAACTTATTGTATCCTTTCATCCAAATTTACAGAATCTGTAAAAAAAGTAAAAAGGCATTTTAATGACAAATGTTAGCATCATAGTTTTAGATTTTGGTTCTCAGTACACACAGCTGATCGCACGTAGATTGCGTGAGGATAAGATATATTGTGAGATTCTCCCTTATTATACAACAGCAGAAGATATTAAAGCAAAAAACCCTAAAGGGATCATCTTTAGTGGCGGTCCATCTTCTGTATATAGTGAAGATGCATATGAAGTAGATAAAGAGATCTACAACATGGGACTTCCTGTCCTTGGTATATGTTACGGTATGCAGCGTATTGCTGTAGATTTTGGTGGAAGCGTTATAAGAAGTGATCACCATGAGTATGGTAAAGCTGAATTAAATATAGTTGAACCAGAACACTGCTCACCACTTTTAAAAGATTGTGAAAATGGTCGTATAGTATGGATGAGTCATACCGATCGTGTAGATCAGCTCCCTGAAGGTTTTAAACCAATAGCAATTAGTGACAACTCACCATTTGCAGCTATTGCAAATGAGCAAAAGAGTGTATATGCGATGCAGTATCACCCAGAAGTTAACCACTCAGAAGAGGGTTACTTGATGCTTAGAAACTTTGCAAAGAACATCTGTGGAGTTAATGAGAAATGGAAGATGGAGCATTTCTTAAAAGAACAGATCAAACTGATCCGCGAAAAAGTCGGGAGTGGAAAAGTTCTTTGTGGTTTAAGTGGTGGAGTTGACTCTTCTGTAGTTGCTGCAATGCTTTATGAAGCTATTGGTGATCAGCTTATTCCGGTATTTGTAGATAATGGACTTTTACGTAAAGGTGAACGTGAGCAAGTTGAACAAGTTTTCAAATTAAACTTAAAAGCTCCACTTGTAACTGTAGATGCAGCTGATAACTTTTTAGGTAAACTTGAAGGTATTTCAGATCCAGAGAAAAAACGTCAAATTATCGGACATACTTTTATTGAAGAGTTTGAAAAAGAAGCTAAAAAACATGATGGGATCAAGTTTTTAGCACAAGGTACACTTTATCCAGATGTGATCGAATCAATCTCTGTAAATGGTCCAAGTGAAGTTATTAAAAGCCACCATAATGTTGGTGGTTTACCTGATTGGATGGATTTTGAGCTGATCGAGCCTTTGCGTGAACTATTTAAAGATGAGGTTCGTAAGATCGGACTAGAACTTGGTCTTCCTGAGTCAATGATCAACCGCCATCCATTTCCTGGACCTGGTTTAGCTATCCGTATTATGGGTGATGTAAACAGACCAGATTTAGATCTTTTACGCGAAGCTGACGTTATTTTACTAGATGAGTTAAAAGCAAGTGGATATTACACTAAAACTTGGCAGGCATTTGCAGTTTTACTAAATGTAAAATCTGTGGGCGTTATGGGTGATAACCGTACATACGACAACACTGTATGTGTACGTGTTGTTGAAGCAGTTGATGGTATGACTGCAACGTTTGCACATCTTCCACATGATCTATTAGAGAGAATCTCAAGAAGAATTATTAATGAGGTAGATGGGATTAACCGTGTAGTTTACGATATATCTAGTAAGCCACCTGCAACAATCGAGTGGGAGTAAAATCGTTAAATATTTCAGCACACTTTGAAATGATTGAGGTATCGGCATAGTTTGACTATGCCTCAACCTAAAAACATTCCAAATTGCACTAAACTATTTACGATTCAAGTTTATGCAGTTAAGGAAAAAAATGAAAAAGATCTATCTGTTTTCAACATCCACGCACCCAGATGCTATAAGCATTAACTCTTTAGATATTACTTTCTTTAAACCAAATATAGATTTTTCACTTTATGATTATCTTGTGATCACTTCAAAACAAACTATCAACGCACTAAAACAATATGGTAAAGATGAATACATAGATAAAAAAGCTTTGTGCGTGTCTGAGAGTTCTGCTAAGTATTTTAAATCCTTAGGTGGTAGTGTTTTAGACTTAGGAAGTGGCTATGGAGATGACTTAATAACGGTAATTAATAGATACCCAAAAGATACAAAATGGCTTTATCTACATGGAAAAACTACTGCAAGTGATTTTAATACAGTTATGGTAGATGATGGCTACAAAATAGATGAATATGTAGTATATGAAAGTTCATGTTCAAATGATCTACTTGAGGTAAGAGTTGAAGATGATGCTGTTTTAGTATTTACATCACCATCTAGTGTAAAATGTTATTTAAAAAACAATAAGATAAAAGAGACAAATAAAGTTATTGTTATTGGTAAAACTACAGCAAAAGCACTTCCTAAAAACATTATGTATGAGCTTTGTAACCAAAGAAATATAGAGTCTTGCATAGAGAAAGCTAAGCATATCACAAAAGTGTAATTATATTAATTTTTATAATTTAGATTTAACTAATATATTTTTAGATATATTTAGCAAAATAAAATTTTATTATAAAAAAAAGGTGGCTGTGTGTTTTTTTCGTCTGCAAACAACAACGATTCAGATAAGGTTCTGAAATTAGAACAAGAGATAGAATCCTTAAAAGCTGAATTAGAGCTTTCAAAGGAGATAGCAGGTTTTTCTCAAGAGGAGATGATAATAAGAGTCTCTAATGGTGTGATCGAATTTAAAAATCAAAACGCACAAGCTATGCAGGTAAGTGATGATAAAATTCTTAGTGCCCTCTCACCAGATAAAGACAAGGTTACAGTTGATGGTTGTAGCGGGATTGTTAAGTCAAAAAGACTAAGCAATGGCGATACCCTTTACAACATTATAAAAACTGATATCAGAACTGATAAAGATAGCGATATCCTCTCAAAACACCAAGAAGCAATAAGGTACTCCTTAAAAGATTCCCAAAAAACATATGATGAGATGTTGGGGGAGTTAAGATCTATGAGAAGTGAGTCTTCAACCATCGCACAAGAATCAAAAGATGGATTAAATCTAATCATGGTCTCAACAGACAATATGAACAACCTGTCTGAAAAGATGCAAGATACACTCGATGGAGCAAACTCTCTAGGTACTCGTTCAAGTGAGATCTCTAATGTTATTACATTGATTGAAGATATTGCAGATCAGACAAATCTACTAGCACTAAATGCGGCCATTGAAGCGGCCCGTGCCGGTGAGCATGGACGTGGGTTTGCAGTAGTAGCTGATGAGGTTAGAAAACTGGCAGAGAAGACTCAAAAAGCAACAGGTGAGATCAGTATAGTTGTAAAATCAATGCAGCAAGAGAGTTCATCTGTTCAAGAAAATGTAGAGACAACAAGTCATATACTAGAAGACACAAAAACAAAACTAGATGAGTTAGAGGTAAAAATAAAATCGTTTGAGCGAAAATCATCAAGAAGTGTATATGAAGTTGAGTATATAAGTGATAAGATCTTCGCATCACTTGCAAAAATAGATCATGTGATCTATAAAAATAATGTATATGCAATGCTCTTTGGTGAAGAAAACGAATTTAAGCAAACTGATCATAAAAACTGTAGACTTGGTAAGTGGTATTATGAGGGTGTTGGTAAAGAGGAGTTTAGTAAAACTCCAGCATATGCTAAGATCGATCCGTTCCATGAGTCTGTACATAAAAACGCTAATAGACTTGTTGATGAATGCTCAGGCGATAAAGCGATCTGTTCAAAAGATGAGATAGAGACAATGGTAAATGAGATCGAAAAATCTAGCCTTAAAGTTTTTGAGTACCTAGATGCTATGGTTGAAGAAAAAGCTGAGGAGGCTATGAAGGGTGCCATTTCAGAACTGTTTAAAAAGGATAAAAAGTGAAAAAAATAGCAGTAATAGATGATGAAGTCCAAATAACTTCTATGATTGAAAAGTTCCTAAAAAGGGATGGAGACTACTCTGTTAGTGTTTACAACAACCCAGTAAACGCACTCTCATCTATGTCTAAAGACACAGATCTTGTTTTTCTTGACATAATGATGCCACAGATGAACGGACTAGATGTTTTAGAGAAATTAAGGGAAAAATTCCCCGATACAAAAGTTGTTATGATGACTGCATACTCAACTTTAGATAAAGTTCTCGAATCTCATAGGCAGGGTGCAGAGGACTATATAATGAAGCCTTTTAGTTCTATGTCTGTTTTAACAGATAAGATTAAGTCTTTTGATAAGTAATCTTAAGAAATAGTAGTGCTAATAGCTTTATCTTTATTAATACTATTTATAGTATATCTTTTATATAAACTAAATAAAAAAGATAAAACTATACAAAACCTTCAAAATAATATAAACAGTTTTGATAGGTTTTCAAACGCCCTAAATGTTCCATTTTTTGCAAAAGATACAGAGGGTAGATATATTGAGTGTAATAGATGCTTCTTAGACCTAGTCAAAAAAACCAAAGATGAGATCCTCTTTACTACAAACCAAGACCAAGAAACACTTTACCAGATCCACAACGAAATGGATGAAGAGC
>JBEPWC010000027.1:0-12430 GCA_041642615.1 Sulfurimonas sp.
GTCTAATAGATCTGGTGCTGTTGTTTTTAGAAGAGGGAAAAATATTTTTCCTGTTGCCCAACCCATATATTTATCTTCCAAAGGTGGCTTACCAACAACAGTGGCCAGATAAGTAGGGTCTTTTTTTGTAGTTATAGCACTAACTTTCATACATGGATACATCTCTTCTAAGGTGTAATAACCTGTGTGATCACCAAATGGACCCTCTAGTTTTAACTGTTCAGTATCAACCCATCCCTCAATCACATAATCAACATCTTTAGGTATATAAAGCGGTGTTGTAAGGGATTTTACAAGTTGTGCTGGTTTTTTAGTTATAAGTCCGTACATTAAAAGTTCATTCACACCATAAGGCAGAGGAGCTGTAGCACACCAAGTGTATAGTGGATCACCACCAATAGCCACAGAGACTGGCATCTTTTTGCCGGCTTTTTGATACTGATCAAAAAAGTGTGAGCTGTCTTTATGAATCTGCCAATGCATACCTAAAGTATCTTTATCAAAGACCTGGAGTCTATACATCCCAAGATTTACCATCTCACCATCAAGACTTTGTGTATACACCTGTCCCATAGTTATAAATGGACCACCATCTTGCTCCCATGTAGTTAAAACAGGAATTTTAGAGAGATCTATATCATCACCTTCATAGATCACATCTTGACATTCACCCTTTCCTTTTAACTTTTTAGGAAATATATTTTTTAAGCTAAAGAGTTCACTTGCCATAGTAAACTTCTCTTTAATACTAGATGGTGGCTTCATATGAAGCAGTTTCGTGATCTCATCTGCAACTGACTCTATGGTTCTACCAAAAAGCAGTTCACACCTTTTGTATGAACCAAATACATTCATTAGTATTGGTTCTTCAAATTTTTTACCTGTTTTTTCTTCAACTGCATTTGTAAATAAAAGAGCCTTTCCCCCACTCTCTTTTTTTACCTCTGCATATGCTAAATGTGGTATCTCTAAATAGATATCTAAGGGGGTATCTATGACTGTTATTTCATCGTGTTTCTTAAGTAATTTTATTGTGTTTTTCATAAAGGAATTATAGCATATATTAGTAATACACCATTTGCTTTCAAGATTGCCAAAGTTTACTAAATGTATAATTTGGTAACACTAAAATTATATGGGGTTTTATTTGAGGGATTTATCACTTATATTGCTGTCTGCTGGCAGTTCTAGCCGTTTTGAACTAGATGTTAAAAAACAGTGGTTAAGAGTAGATCACGATCCATTGTGGCTTTTCGTAGCAAAAAAGCTACACAAAATGGAGCTTTTTAAAAAGATAATAATCACATCTTCAGAGGATGAAATAGACTTTATGAAAAACTATGCTGAGTTTACCTTTATAGAGGGTGGTAGCACTAGACAACAATCACTTAAGAACTCCCTAAAATATGTTGAAACTGAGCATGTTGTTGTAAGTGACATAGCCCGAGCATGTGTTGAAAACTCACTCCTTGAAAGAATCCTCTTGCATAAAAGTGATGCTGATTGTGTTGTTCCATTTCTACCAGTTAATGACACTATAGTGTATGATGGTAACACAATAGACAGGGATAAAGTAAAACGGATACAAACTCCACAACTATCAAAAACATCATCACTAAAAAAAGCACTTCAAACAGATACAGAGTTTACAGATGAGAGTAGTGCCATAGTAGCAAATGGTGGCATAAGGGAGTTTGTTTTAGGAGATGAAGATGCACTAAAGATCACACACATAAGGGATCTAAAAAAGTTAGATTGTATAAAAAAACCATCTAGCGATATACTTAGTGGCAATGGCTTTGATGTCCACGCTTTTGATGATAAGGGAGATATGTACCTATGTGGTGTAAAGATTGATTCAGACTTTGGATTTAAAGCCCATAGCGATGGGGATGTAGCTATCCATGCACTAATCGATGCACTATTGGGTGCTGCTGGTATGGGAGATATTGGAATGATGTTTCCGGATAATGATGAAAGATACAAGGGTATCGATTCAAAAGAGTTACTAAGCAAAGTTGTTAAAAAGCTATGCAACTTTGGATATGTAATTATAAACGTAGATATAACTATAGCAGCTCAGAAACCTCGTATAGCAAAATATAAACCTCAAATGAGACAAACTATATCTAAGGTCCTAAATTGTGATCTACAAAGAGTTAACGTAAAAGCTACTACTACTGAAAAGCTAGGCTTTATAGGTCGTGCTGAGGGTGTAGCTGTAATAGCAAATGCTAATTTAAAATACTATGATTGGCAAAACAATTAAGAACTAAAGGGTAGATTTTGAAAATATTGATAATAGAAAACGAAGTATATTTAGCACAAAGTATAGCCACAAAGCTAGGTGATCTTGGTCATGTTTGTGAGATGTGTACATCAACTAGAGATGCTATAAAAAGTAACAACTATGATGTAGTACTTCTCTCCACAAACATTAATGGGCAAGATTTTAACCCTGTTATTGAAACATTTAAAAACTCAATCATAATTTTAATGGTCTCCTATATATCTAACGATACAGTTTCAAAACCTTTAGCCGCTGGAGCAAAAGACTATATACTAAAACCCTTTATGATTGAAGAGTTAGTTAGAAAGATCAACCACTACCAAGACTACGAAAAAGTAAAAAAACGTAACATTGCTTATGAGAAATATCTTGAGCACTCTTTTGCAAACATACAAAACGACTACAGCCATGAAGAGATCGAACTTCCTGTTTTTGTATCATCTGGATTTATAAAAAATATAGATGCTTTTGCTTTTGAACATGCACGTGCTAAAAACAAAGCTATAAGTTTTGTCTCACTAAACGATCCTAAAGCTATGAGTGAGATAGATGCTGCTGGACCAAATACAATTCTTTACATCATAGATTACCAGTCACTCAAAAAAGCTGAAAGAAAAGCTTTTTTAGAAGCCGTGGAAAATAAACAAGCGATCGTTGCAAGCAGTGACAAACTTGATGAAGTAGATTTTAATATTATAGAGATAAAAAGTGAAAACAATGTGTTTGATCAAGGTGAAATCCTACCTATTGAGGACTATGTAAAGTTTATTGTTCTAAATTACCAAAACAAGTTTCCAGATACAGAACTATCTAAAAAACTTGGGATTTCACGTAAAAGTTTATGGGAGAAACGGAAAAAATATGACATCGTCAAAAAGAAATAAAACCTTATTTATAGACACAGAAGCTGCTTCTGCTTTGCAGATGTTAAAAAATGGGCTACTAAAACCTGCTACTAAACTTATGAACTCAAAAGAGAGTGAGGAGGTTTTAAAAACTGGTCTTATTGATTCGCAGACATTTCCTTTTCCTTTTATACTTGCACCATCTGGAAAAACAAACACTAGAGTGTTAAAATCTTTAAAACCAGGTGAAGAGATCACACTTATTTGTGATAGGGTTGAGTTTGCTACGCTAGTGGTTGAAGAGGTATTCACAATCGATCCAAGAGATCGTATTAGGCAGATATATGGAACTGATGATGATACACACCCAGGTGTACATGCTACTTACAATAGGATAGGCTCGTTAGCTGTTAGTGGTGATTTTACTATATCTAACCCAAAAAATCATGAGCACCAAACAATAGTACAAAATGCTAAAGAGCTGGTAAATGCAAAACACACCACCGCTTTAATGATGGCAGCAAATCCACTTCACCGTGCACATGAAAAGCTTATACGTCAAACTCTAGATACTACAGATCTTCTAGTGATCTTTTTACTTAAACCCTACACTGAGTCAAACCTAAGTTTTGAGATCAGACGTGAGTCTTTAGAGTTCTTTATAAACAACTTTTTAACAAAAAATGAGGTTGTTATAATTCCACTTGAAAACAGCTATATATTTGCAGGTTACAACGAAATAATTCTAGATGCTATTGTCGCTAAAAATTACGGCTGTGACAGACTTACAGTTGGGCTAAACCATGCCGGACTTGGTATGTTTTATGATTCAAACTCAAACAACTCGATCATAGATAAGGTTATTGGTATAGATATTGAGATCACAGTAGCAAGTCAATATGTTTACTGCAATAAGTGTACTACTTTAGTAAGTAAAAGTACATGTCCACACGGTCAACACCACCAGATCTCATTCAACTCAGACTCAATACTTGAGCTTTTAGAACTTGGTATACTGCCACCAACTATGCTTATAAGAAAAGAGCTCTCAGCTCAAATACTTTCTAAACTCCACCCAAATAGATTTAAAAACCTTGAGAAGCTATACTACGATCTACTTCCTGTTGAGGGACTTTTAGAGGAACACACTGAGAGAGATTTTTATTTAGAACTTATGAAGCTGTATCAAACAACATCATTAACATAAGGGGTACAATGAACTGGTTTTTTATAACACTTTTTTACTCAGGGCTATCACCAAAGGCTCCTGGAACCGTAGGTACAATTGTATCTTTACCACTAGGAATGCTTGTACTAATATACTTTAGTGCTGAAACTCTTTTTATGGCGACTATATTGATCACAGCCATAGCTATTAGAGAGATAAACAAATATGAAGAGATATCGGGCATACATGATGATAAACGAATTGTTATAGATGAACTTGCTGGGATGTGGTTTGCACTTAGTGTTGCACCAGCTATAAGTGTAAATATGAATGAAGTAACTAGTCTAGAAAATGGTTTCTTAGTACAGTCTATACTCTCTTTTATATTCTTTAGATATTTTGACATAACAAAACCATCAATTATCGGAAGACTTGACCGTGAAGCAAAAGGTGGTATTGGTGTTATGGGTGATGACGTAGTTGCTGGGTTTGCTGCTGGTATTTTAAGTGCTGTAATCTGGCAAGCTATATTGTGGTTTACATAGATGATATAGTTTTTTTGTTATAATCTTTGTAATTTTAATTAACAGGGTATCTTAAATGAAAAATTATTTTTTATTACTCACTCTAATATCTGTTCCACTCTTAGCAGGTGATGGTGAAGAGCTTACTATGTGGATAGCTCTTTTTGCACTTGCTTTTGTCGGTATAGCTGCTTTATTCTTATCATCTATGCAACTCTCAAGAATGAAAAAAGAACATGCAAAGATGTTAAAACATCAAGAGGGAATTGAGCAAAGACAAAGTGAACTTCTAGTTGAGATGGGTAAAAACATCCAAAATATCACAAGAGAAACATTAGGGGATACAACCAAACTTAAAACAAGCAACGAATCAGTTCAGAGGCATATAAGTAAGGTTATAAAATCTGAACATACGATCATTGATGCAACAGGTGATCTACTTGAGTTTTTGCAAATCAAGTCAAAAAAAATTCACCCTCTAAATGAAGTATTTAAGTTAGAAAACCTACTAAATGACATACTAGGACAGATCAAATCAAACCATTCAAAACTAAACTTTGAGTTGATCTTCGATGTGGATGACAACATACCAGATATGCTAAATTCAGATACACTTGGTATATCAAAAATTCTTGTTAATTTAATAGAGTTTTGTATAGTAAACTCATCAAAACAGATAGCACTACAAGTTTCTAAAAGAAGTAAGTTTAATGCCCCTACAACTTTACACTTTGTTATATACTCTGACACAACTGTAAAAGTTGATAAAAACATATTTAAAACAAAGTACAATGAAAAAACAAAAAAATATGATGGTATGTCACTTTTTGTATCAAATGAGTTGGCTGAACTTATGGGTGGTGGTATCATTGCAAGAAACAACTACCAAAACTCAAGTGTAGAGTTTGTTTTAAACCTACCATTTAATGAAGTAAGTGCTAGTACACTTAAAGAGCACAGACTAGACATAAGAAAAACTGAAAATAAAAAAATATTTTTAATAGACTCATCTCCAGAGAGCACTTATGCTATTAGAAAGGTGTTAGAGGCTATTAAGTGTGATGTTGATACTAAAGCAAAAGATGATTTTTTATTAAAAATACCAGACTTTTCACTATATGACATTGTAATCATAAGTGAAAAACTTATAAATTCAGAAGTACTTAAGAAGATCTCTAAAATAAAAGGTGATAAAAAACCAAATATATTAACTCTAAGCAACATCTTCTCAGAATCTACAAAGCAATTAGTAGATGGGACAAGACTTCATAAACCAATAACCAAAGAGAGCATATACTACACCCTTTTAGAGTTTGATAAAAATAGTACAAACAAAAGTGTTAAGGTTACAACAGTTAGTGATGAAAAACTAAAAGTACATAGAGACCGTTTTGTAGATGCACCAGGGATTAACCTTGATAATTTTTCAGACTTTTCAAATAAAAACCTTTTAATAGTAGAGGACAACTTGATCAATCAAAAAGTTTTAACAAGTGTGCTTAAAAAATCAAATATGAATATATCTATTGCAAATGATGGGCAAGAAGCGTTAGATATACTCTCTAAAAACAACAAGTTTGATATGGTTTTAATGGATATAAATATGCCTGTAATGGATGGTTACGAAGCTACTAGAAGGATAAGACAAAATCAATCACTAGACATGGTTCCAGTAGTCGCTCTAAGTGCATTAACGGCGACTGATGAGATCAACAAGGTTTTCCATGTTGGTATGAATGGATACCTTTCAAAACCTTTAGAAAAAGAGAAGCTATATACAGCTTTAGATACTTTTATAAACAAAGATAAGAAGCTCAAAAAAACTTCACAGCCTACAAAAGAGGATATTATTGAAAATTTTGAGGGTCTTAATGTTAAAAGCGGTCTAAAACAATCAAACAACAATCCAATTTTTTACATAGAAGTTTTAAAAGAATTTGTTGATGCATATGGTGAGAGCGATAAACTTCTTGATAAGCTAATCTATGACTTTAGATACGAACAAGCTAGAATGTTATGTCTAGATATGAGAGGACTTGCAGGTGCTGTGGGTGCAGATGATATGCAGGAGTTATCAAGTGAAATATTACAAAAAATAGTCTTTAAAAAGTATGATATCTTGCCTGACTATGTAAGTGTATATAAAGCAAAACTAGATATTTTAAAAAGTTCTATAGATAAATATATATCTTTAAGTTCTTAATTATAAGGTGTTTGTTTAGAGACTAACTATCTCTAAACAAACATAGGATCATCAGTTGCTTCTATCTCTTCATATTCTTCTATAATATTCTCAAACATCTTCATAGTTTTTTGTGCTTTTTCTATGTTTGACTCAAATATCTCTTTTGATGCAGGAAAAGCTTCACTAAGCTCTTTGTAGATCATTATGCGACCATTTATATGTTTGTTGATTTCAGCAAATGCATCTTCAAGATACTTTCTCTTTGTAGTGTGGCGAAAAAGTGCCCTTACCATCTTGATACGCTCTTTTATTGGAATAGACTCATCTATAGCTTCAGCTACACGTTTTATATCAAGGCGTGAGAGATAAACTCCACTTATTGCAGGTGCTAACAGCTTTGATGTAAGTGCATCAACAAACTGTGGTACTGGTTCTTCATCCTCTTTATCCCCAGCGTCTGGGTTTTGAGAGTTTTGCGTATTATTTTCTGGATCTACAGAGCACTTATCTTTTACAAACTTATCAAATTCATTTTTTAAATCACTTAGATCATGTTGGTTCATTTTATATTTCCTTTATTCTTTTATATACAGCTTTTGTTAATTCATCTAACATATCATCATAAGATATATACTTTTTATCAAGCTCATTTGAGCGTTGTTTTAAGCATGAAAACTGTTTTGTATTTTTCATATCAAAATTAAACTCTGCTAACTTCTCAACCATTGACAAGCTTTGTAGGTCTGAAAAGTCCAAAACTGCATCATATTTTGAGAGGTCTATATCCATCCCATCAGCTATACGGTTTATATCAGCATCTTTTAACTCAGTCTCTTTAGTAAAAGCCATCAACTCCTCTAAGTCCTCATTGTAGTAACTAACCTCAAAACCACATGCTAAAAACGAAAATGCTTTAGCATAATGGTTAGTTCCTATTAGAGCTACTTTTCTTACATGCATATCTTTTAAAAGCTCTGTTAATACCCTTATAGAAAACACATCGCATTCTAGAGTCTCACCTTTGCGAAAAATGATGTCACACATTCCACTTTTTTTTGCAAGTCCAGTAGACTCCTCTACAATTTCTAACACTTCACCCACATACTCACTTGAGATCACGGCACCATTTACATGTGACTTTTTCATGTTCGCCACTGTAAAATAAAGATCATCCTCGCGTATATTCATAGGGATCATCATAGCATCATACCCATCAGCTTTGTAAAGTTTGTTGCTTATAGCACTAAACCTACTAGCTCCAGCGTGTTCACCAATGTATCCAAAAAGTTTTGTCTCTTTAGATATCTGGTTGTCATTATTCATCATAACTCAATACTCCTCATCAATTCCCCAAAGCTCTCTAGCCTCTTCCTCTTCTGCTTTACATCTGTAACACAGTTTTATACTTGGATCGTTTGTGCTAAAAACAACATTACACTCATCACATCTTTTTACATTGAAGTTTATTAAGTTAACTACACTTGGTTCAAAAAACTCTTTTACATTGTAAGATGGACTTAGAGTGATCGAGTCTGGTTCACAAACATCGTGACAACAGTTACACTTAATGCATAAAAACGGATCAAAATCTATTTTTGAGTTTTTAGTATCACTGCTAAGTGCACCAGTTGGACAAACCCTGTAGCACATCTGACACGCAGTACAACTCTCTACATCTAAAAGTTTTGAAGATGTAAATGTAACCTCAGTAGCATCTACTACATGATAAGTACTAGGTCTCTCTACCCTTTTAACAGCTGTATAAAAAAGCTTTCTCTTAGCTGGAATCCTTTTTTGTCTTAAAAGTGCTATATCTGTTTTAGCTAGAGTGTGCTCAGTTAGTTCATCTGTAGCTTTTTTGATCTCTTTTTCAAAACTTTTTTGTGCATGCCCAACGGTTTTTAGGTTTGCTAAACGGAAAAAATCACGTCTATTTGAGTCACCTTGCTCACTTTTTGGTTCATGTTTAACTTTTTTTAATGAGATCTCAGCACTATTTTCCATCGCCTCTAAGAGGTAAGATGCCTCTTCTGCATTAGCTATTATCTTATCTTTACACTTATGTGCTATTTCACACTCATCACAATGTCCCATATCAAAAACAATACTACCTTTTAAAACAACCATAGATATTAAGTTTTCAACATTAACAGCTGCTATGCACGGTACGTTTTTTCTACACGATATCAAGTTTTCTTTATCTTCTAAAAAGTCAAAAAAGAACTCATGAGACTTAAAATCATCAAGATTTAAAGCCTCGTTTGGACACACTGCCCCACACACACCACAATCTACACATAAAGAGTGGTTAATTGCGGGCGAAGGGTTTGGATCCAAAAAACTAATAGCATCTGTTGGACAGATCTTTTCACAGTAGTCACAATTTGATTCTACACTCTTTGAGCGTACACATAAACCTGCATTTAAATTTATCATATCTTACTTTTTTAACTCTTTTGTAAGGTATTCATTATCGCTTAAGATAAACTCTAGTGCTAGATCAGCTGCGTCATAGTAAAGTGGTGTACGAGCCTCATACTTTAAGTTTATCAAATACATTGGTGCCCAATTTAGAAGATGTTTGTTTAAAAACTCGTGTTGAATCCCTTTTAACTCATCAGCAGCTTTCGTATCCCCTGATTCTAAGGCCTTGATCTCTGCAGATGCCAAATGGTGCATAAATTCTAACTCTATACCTATGTGATCAGCTGAAACTGTACGTGCTACTTCATAGTCAACCATAAAGTCATATGCACTATACATATCTGTTACAGGGTTTGCTCCACCTGTTTCTACCTTTTGATCTTCTCTTGTGTAAAAGGTCTCATATGGTATAAGGTGTAAAACTGAAAGGTTTACAAAATCAGGATTTATAATCTCATCTAAGAGCTTTTTATCATCAAGTTCTTTTAGTGCTTCCCACTCTTTAAAGGTAGGAAAAAACTCTAAAATGTTTTCATCATTTTTAATAGTTTTTAAAAGCTCCAAATCTAACTCTTGTAGTAAAACTCTCGATAAAAGTGCGTATATGTTTATTCTTGCTTGTGTTTCTTGCATAAAAAATCTTTATATTAAATTTGAAGTCAATAATTCTATCAAAATTTACTGAAACTTTTGTTAGTCGCTCTAAATAAAGTAAAAATTGATACAACACGACCAGTTAAAAGCTACATATATAACCTAATATTTAAAAAATTTCAAATACAACACTTATTTTGTATGATTTTGGAAAAAACAGGCTATATATGTTTACTAATACAGTACAATTACTAGTAATCCTCAAGTAGATAACACAAACAGTCTTGAAGTACTATGTTTTTATCCATAGATATCATAGCTGGAATTTTTCCCTTTTTAAGAGATATCTCCCCTTTGTTATTTTGGATAACCTCATCAGTAATATCTTTAAGATCGGATGAGAGTACTAAAAGGGGTTTTGGATGTTTAGAGTAAGCAAAAACCTCACCCTCTTTTAACATTGAGAAGTTATGACGATCAAACTTATCTACAATAGCTAGATCAAATCCTAACTCTAGCTTGTTATTAAATTCAAAAGTGACATCTTTGTTTATCTTTATGGTTGAGCTATTTTTTAAAAGTTGAAGGTCTTGCTTTAAAACTGGCTTTTGTGGAAAATGATCCATATGCATTAGTGCGTCTATAAGCTCATACGCTTTATTTTTAGCAGGCTTATTTCCAGGTGTGGAACACTCAAGAGTTATAGCTGGACATATATGATCAAAAGCCATGGTAGATACACCCTTTGGTGCTTTAAAAACCATAGCAAAGTGGTTAAAAAGGCTACATAGGTATTTGTTTTTTTCATCCACTACACTTATGCAACCATAGTGTGGGTTTTTACCTGTGTTGTTATGTAGATCTACAGATGCAAAAAGTGGCTCTTTTGTGATTGTGTCTACAACTTTTTTGACAAGCTTGGAGGTTTCTTGATCTTCATGAGGCGTTCCTGGCCATGCACGGTTGAAGTCTAAATGCCCATCAAGACATCTCACCCCAAGCTCTGCTGCATCTACATTTGCCACAAAAAGCCAAAGGGTTCTTGGAAGTTTGTAGCCATCTGTTGTTTTATACTTCTCTAAAACCTCTTGCATGATCTCTAAACCACTATACTCATTTCCATGAAGCAGTATAGAGACAAACAAAGCCTCTTTTTTATCACCTTTTAGATGGATCAGTGTTGGTGTTTTAAAAACTTTTTTTATCTCACGAGTTGTGATCTCTAAAAACTCATCTGGTATATGTTCTTGGATCGTTAAGTTTTGCATCTAAATACTCCATCTATAAACTGGGATATCTTGGTTTTTCATATAATCATCCATAAGTTTTTGAATCGAGGCGTATTTTTCAAAATGTTTTAGCTGCCACGATGCACCGTTTTGAGTAGTTTTTGCTCTTAGTTTTACACTCTCTAAAAGTTCATCTGAATCTTTTATGCCAAAACTCTCTAAGCCCACCTTGGCTAGTTGTATCCCCTCTTTTAAGATCCACTCACTCAAAGGTAGTTTTTGAAGTTTTTGTGGTTCATGTATATCTGCATCTAAACCACGCTTTGCTACAGTATAAAAATCATCCTTTAGAGTTTCAAAGGGGATATTTTTTATATCTATACCCTTTGTAACCAAACCATTGATCAAGCCTATAAAAAACCAGATATTTACTTTTGTGTCTATTAAGGTTGGACCAGATGGAAGTGATCTTAATTCTAGTCTAATGGTGTACTTGCCCTCTTTTGTTTTATCTAGTATAGGTCGAATCCATCTCCATACAGTTCCATTATGTAGATTAAAATGGTGCAGTTCATCATTAGATGAGTCTTTAAGATCTGCAAATATGATCTTAAACTCTTTGTTTTGCTCAAAAAGATCGATCCATGAGTCTATATAGCCATGTGCTAAGTGAACTCTTTTTTCATCGCCATCCTCTCTTCTTTTTTTATCTCTTGTATCTACTGATTGTTCAAATATAGCTATGCGTGATTCATGCCACCCTCTTTTACCTAAAACTAAAGGGGAATTTGCCCCAAATCCTATAAGTACAACTGAAGCAAAAAGTGAAGCGTGGTAAAACTCTACAGACTTCTCAAAAGGGATCTGTAGATGAACCTGCAAAGATGTCCCTAAAGCCTCAAACATAACATCATCTTTTTGCAAAGATATCTCATCATCACCATGAAAAGAGATCTTTACATCCTCATGTCTTAACTCTTTTAACCTTTGAGATACAAGTGAGTATCTATGCATATCTGATTGGTATAGCTCTTTGTCAAAATGCTCTAGTCTAAACGATGGAAGCACTCCAAAAAGACCAAGGTTTGCATCAAATTTTTTAGCTGTACTTAGTGCTTTTTGCCACAAGCTTTTAATATCTTCATCTAGCTTATCTGGTGTAGTTTCATCG
>JBEPWC010000028.1:0-12328 GCA_041642615.1 Sulfurimonas sp.
AAGGCATATCTCAAAAACTAAGCTTAAATTTAGCTTTGTAATCTTTTTGTAACCAACAAGAAGATATAATCACGAAATTTTTTTAGAGGTCATGCTTATGGAAATAAATACAATGAAAAAACTTGAGAGAAAAGCTCTTAAAAAAAGTGGGGCCGATCTCTCTAGACTGGGATTTGCCCTCTTTTTTATGATCGCAGTACTTACTTTTAGTTTTTTAAATAGTGGTGGCGTGTCAAACAACCTGTTTTTAGCTGTAGCTGCACTAATTGGTGCATATATGGCAATGAACATAGGTGCAAATGATGTAGCTAACAACGTTGGACCTGCTGTTGGATCAAAAGCTATGACTCTAACAATGGCTATTATGATCGCAGCTGTTTTTGAAGCAGCTGGAGCTATTATAGCTGGTGGTGAAGTTGTAAACACCATCAAAAAAGGGATCATAGATGTCTCTGCATTTGGCGGAGATACAGATCCATTCATCTGGGCGATGATGGCTGCACTTCTCTCAGCAGCTCTTTGGCTAAACTTTGCTACTGCTATGCGTGCCCCTGTTTCAACTACACACTCAATAGTTGGTGGAGTTATGGGTGCAGGGATCGCAGCAGCTGGATTTAGTATAGTTTCTTGGGGGACTATGGGTAAGATCGCAGCTTCTTGGGTAATATCTCCAGTATTAGGTGGTATTATTGCCGCAAGTTTTCTTTTTGCTATTAAAAAATCGATTGTATTTAAAGAAGACAAAGTAAGAGCTGCTAAAACATATGTACCTGTTTTTGTAGCACTTATGGCTTGGGCATTTGTAACATACTTAACTATTAAGGGTCTTAAAAAAATCTGGCCAAGTATTATTGAAACTATAAATATACTACCTTTGATCTCTTTTGAAGTTACAAACAAGCCTAGCTTTTTAACAGCTCTAATTATTGGTGGTATTTTTGCTATTTTTGTATACATGTTTGTAAAAAGAAGAGTTTCTAAAAATACCACAATGCTAGAGAACAATAAAGCAAGTGTAAACCAACTATTTACGATCCCACTTGTATTTGCTGCAGCACTACTAAGTTTTGCTCACGGTGCAAACGATGTTGCAAATGCAATAGGACCACTAGCTGCAATTAATGATGCTATTGTAAATGGTGGCATATCTTCTACAGCATCTATTCCATTTTGGGTAATGGCTGTAGGTGCACTTGGTATTGCGATCGGTCTTGCACTATATGGTCCAAAGCTTATAAAAACAGTTGGAAATGAGATCACAGAACTTGACCAGATAAGAGCATTTTCAATAGCAATGGCTGCAGCAATAACTGTGATCATAGCATCACAACTTGGTCTTCCGGTTAGTTCTACTCACATCGCTATTGGTGGTGTTTTTGGTGTTGGTTTTTTAAGGGAATGGTTAGATCTCAATAAAGATGAAAAAACTGATATAGAAGAAGAAAAAGAGACACTAGAAGAGGAGACTCAAACTCTAAAGGCATATAAGGCTGAGCTGAAGATACTTTTAGACAAAGAGCATAAATCAAATGAAGACTATGAGAGAATTACAGATCTTTACAAGATGATAGATGATGAAAAAGCACTCATTAAATCAACCAAAAAGATCATCAAAAAAACAAAAAAAATACAGTATGTTAAAAGAGATGCTATTAAAAAGATCATTGCTGCATGGGTTATCACTGTGCCAGCTGCTGCTGTACTAGCTGCTATGCTGTTTTTTACTATTAAGGGAATAATGATCTAGTTATGAAAGAAAAGATCAAACACTACGCAAAAGAGATACTACTTTTTGCTGTAGTCATGGTAGTGTTTGCAAACATTTTAAGCTTTTATAGATCAAGTGATCTTAATAAAGAATCACTCAATATAAACTACAATTACGACAAATCAAAACCTATATTAATACACCTATGGGCGACATGGTGCCCTACGTGTGATGTAGAAGCTTCAAATATCCAATATATATCAAAAGACTATCAGGTACTTACTTTTGCTGTAAAATCAGGTTCTAACAACGACATAGCTAACTATATGAAAGACAATGATCTTGATTTTAATGTTATAAACGATCAGAATGGTTTTTATGCTTCTAAATTTAATGTATCAGCATATCCAACAACCTTGATCTATGACACAGATCAAAACCTTGTGTTTAGTGAAGTTGGATATACAAGCACACTTGGACTGAAACTTAGAATGTGGTATGCTAGTTTTTAGCCCTTAACATATCTTTTAACTCTTTTATCTCAGCTCTTAGAGCTACTATATGATCATTTGTATGAGTTTCGCTTACATGCACTTCATCTATTAGATGTTCACTTTCACTTTTATTTATCTCAGCCATAGCATCAACTACAATAGCTACAATAAGATTGATCATCACAAATGTTACTAAAAATATAAATGGTACAAAGAACATCCATGCAAGTGGATACACTTCCATTACAGGGCGTACTATTCCCATAGACCACGACTCTAGTGTCATGATCTGAAAAAGTGTGTAAAATGATGCACCCAAAGTTCCAAACCACTCAGGAAACTTCTCACCATATAGCTGTGTAGCCATAATAGCAAATATGTAGAAGAACAAGCTCATAAGTGCTGCTATTGAGATCATTCCAGGGATCACACTAATAAGAGCTGTCACAATTTTTCGCATCTGAGGTACTACTGTGATCAGTCTAAATAGTCTTAAAACTCTAAGAATTCTGAATATCTCAAACCCTGCATTAGCTGGAACTAGAGATATTGCAACTATTATAAAGTCAAAAATACTCCATGGATCTCTAAAAAAAGATACTCTATATACGTATATACGCAATAATATCTCTATTGTAAAAGTAGTAATAACAAATATATCAAACAAGCCAATTAGCTCACCAAAATGCATAACTACATTTTTAGAGGTCTCAAGCCCCATCGTTATACCATTAATTATAATGAGTGCGATTATAAAGTTTTGAAACTTCTTACTATCTACTAATGTTTTGATCTTTGTATACATCATATTTCCTAAAAAATTTTAGAAATATTAGCAGAAAAAAGGAAAAGAAAAGTTAAATATTAAAGGTTGTAAAAACCAAAGGGTTTAACCTTTGATTTTTACCGCGTACGCTTTATCAGATAAAGGTACCCAAGGACGTTTTATGTGTTGTGGACGACGAAGTTTATCATTCTCATCTAGTGGACGAGTTAAGTCATCTCTCCAACCCTCATAAATTTTAAAGTTGTTTTCATAGTTAACATAGATGTCACCTATTTTATCACCACTCTGTGCTGGCTCTAAAATAACTTTTTGGTGCCAACAGTGCATACCAGAGATTGGATCTGGGTGAGCTGCTGCAACTGCATTTTGCCATGAACCACTTAGTCCATCCCACCAGATATTTTCACTATCACGGTTATACTCAGCAAATCTCTCAGATGCAAAAGGTGCAATACCTTGAGTCCATTTTAATCTACCCTCTTTACCATCCATAGATAGTTCAGCTGTAGGTACACCAAAACTGTTGATTCCACTTGTACCATCGTAATCTTCAATCTTAATCTGTCCACCTTCTTTACCAGCATTATCAGGTGAATGAGCCATAAACTTAGGATCTGTCATATCACGCTTAATCGGTTGTGAGTCAACTTTACCATCAGTTACACCATTTGGTACAGAAACAGAGTTAACCAGCTTCCATCTACCACCATGGTGTGAACATGCCAATGTTCCAGGTAAAACACCCTCAGTTGGAACTGCCATCGCTACAAAGTAACCAGACTCTAGTCCTGTTACAGAATCCACAATTCTAACACGGATAGGATCACCACGCTTGAAACCTTGGCGTTTTGCATCACCAGTTGAGATCCAGATTGGATCGTGGTTTTGCGAGATCTCCATAAGATGCTTAGAGTTAGCAGAACGAGTATGGATGTTATACGGTAGTCTAAATACCGTATTTAGAGCATACGAGTTCTTCTCAGTCATATAAGAGTGATCAACATGAGATACAATGTGTTTCATCTCTTTTTTCTCTTTAGCATTTCTTGGATAGAAAGGAACTGCGTACTCTGGCCATTTCCAATCATCTGCTAACCATTCACAAAAGAAATCTAGTTTTTTATCTAGTGTAGCAAAACCTTCCATCTTCTTGCCATCAATCTCTATACCGATAGATTTTTTCTTACCATGGCTTTTTGCAGTCATTACACCTGTACGTTTATCTATACTAACATCTTTTTTCTCATATTTATGACCGTGTGAGATATAGTGTTTACTAGTCTCTTTGATCTCTTTTTCTTGTGCTGAGTAGATGTTGTTTTCTTCCATCCATGCACCATGATCTCTCATGTATTCATATACTGGAAATTCAGAGTTTTTGTAACGATCATCCGAAGTAGCTGTAGATTTAAGGTTTGGTAAGTTATCACCAAATGCCGCATCATACCACTCAGCAATAGTTACAGGTTTCCCAGGGTTCTTTTTAGACTCCCACATCTTCTTAATACCAAGTTTTCCAGTTGGATCGATGTAGTTAACACACATATCAAACCAGAACTCATTCTCTTCCCAAACTTCACCAAGACCAGCTTTAATATGAGCTTCAAGAGTTGCACGAGCAGGGTTGTTTGGTTTCCATCCAGCTTTTTCTAATGCTACACGCATTACAGGCTGACGGAAAGATGTCCAACGGGCTGGCATTGTAGCCTCTGAGTGTTGATCATGTCTCTCACCTGCTAATCCAACAGGAAGAACATAATCAACATACCAGTTAGTCTCAGACCATACAGGTGAAAGGTTAAATGTTAACTCCATTTTCTTTTCATCTTTGATCGTATCGATCCATCTAAAACCATCTGGATTAATCCAAACTGGGTTATACATACGAGGGATCCAAACTGAGAGTTTTTCAGGAACGTTTAGACCTTTATCTTTCCATTTTTTCTGCCATTTAGTATCTGCTAATAAGTGAGGTAACAAGAATGACATCTCATAAGTTGAGAGTGGCCATTCAGGCGGCCAACTAAGCTCGTTATAAACATCAACTTTAGGTATTTTAGAACCACGTTTACCTTGACCAACTGTTGAACTACCACCCTTACCAGCTACAGAGATAACATGGAAGTGGTGAAAAAATGTACCCCCCTCAGGTCCAATAGCACCACGAAGTGCAAGTGGTAAGAAACCTGTACGACCACTCATCCAGCCACCACGATTCCCAGCTGCTGCTGCACGCCAGAAATAAGTAGATACTGATGTACCAGCCCATATCAACATGTCATAAAGCTCTTCAAGCTTATAAGCAGGAACGTGTGTCTCTTTAGATACATGTTCAAGGGTGTATGGCTGATAAAGTTCTGTAATAGTATCTAAGAACGCATCAAAAGTATTTGTTTTAGGAGCCTCATTGATGTAACCTTTTTCTACCATAAATTTTAGGTAGTCTTTGTTATCCATCATAACTTCCCAATTAAGCCACTTTTTAACAAACTCTTTATTTACTTTTTTCTCATTTAATATTCTTTGAACTAAATAAAGATAGATCAGTGGCTCAGTACCAGGCCAAGCTGCGATCCACATATCTGCCATACCAGCTGAGTTTGACATACGTGGATCCATAACAACTAACTTTGCACCTTTTGCTCTAGCATCTGCAATAAACGAAGCTGATTGCTGGAAATAGTGACCAGCATCAGCAGCGTGAGATGAGTTAAGAAAGATTAACTTTGCATTAGCCCAATCTGGTGATGGTCTATCATCGTTAGCCCACTGAATAGTAGGTGTACGACCACCCGATGAACAGATGTTAGTGTGTGAGTTAAATGAATCACAACCAAGTGTATGCCAAACTTTACCTGTAAAACCGTTTTCATTTGGACGACCAACGTGGAACATTACAGTTTTTTTAGATAGTTCATCACCTTTAGCTAATGTATCTCCCATCTTCTTACCAATGGTAGTCATAGCCTCATCCCATGTAGTACGAACCCATTTACCCTCACCACGAGCAGAACCAGGCGCACGTTTTAGTGGGAATGCTATACGATCTGGATCGTACATTTGAGATTGAGATGCATAACCTTTTGCACAGTTACGACCACGACTTGCAGCATGAAGAGGATTACCCATATACTTTTTAACCGTGAAGGTTTTTTTATCTATCCAAGCAGTTAAACCACAAGAAGCCTCACAGTTAGAACATGCTGTTGGTACGATCGTATAGTCGTGTGCTTCTATCCCATCAGGATTATCTTCACTCTTAACACCGTGACGATCGATCCCGCCACGCTTCCAGTCCTCTCCACTTAACTCAGAAAAATTTTCCCACTCATCCATAGGTGGGTAAAAAGATAATGAGTCTGGAGTGTTTGTAAACTTTGAATCATTAACAGATTCAGCGATTGCGTCAGTTGTAAACACACCTTTTGCAATAGCAGCACCTGCAACAGTAAATGCAGCGCCTTTTAAAAATGTTCTTCTACTTTGTAAATACATTTATATATTCTCCTTAACTCATTGGTAATAGTTGTGGGATCATTAACCAAACATGTTTAACTATCCACAGACCTGCTATTGCTAAAACAGCAGCAAGTTTTAAAATGCTAGCACTATTGTTAGTTCTAGCTAATAATATTAGACCCATTGGGATTATGTATGCTATCCACTGACCCAACCAGAACATTACAGTGTATGGTCCATCATCTTTTATGAACTCTAGTGTAGCAGCTATCTCTTCGGCCTTCATCGGTCCAAATACATACTCTGCCATATAGATAATAAATGACATGAATGCACTTAATCCTAAAACAACACCCAGTGTTCTCTGAGCACTTACTTCAAGCTTTTTGCCACCTAGCAAGATCATAGTTGCAGAACCAGCAAGTAATGCTGCAAAAATCATCTGAGCAGTCTCAGCTGGCATCTGCCATAACTCACGAGCTGTACACTGACTCATAAGAGCCGCTGTATACATAGTAACTGGGATCGCTAACAGAACTACAGGCGTAAGCCACTTGTCAAATTTTTCATTATCTTTTTTGATAAGTGAAAAATAAGCAAGTAGAAACAGTAAACCAACAAATACAGTAGCCATCCACGCACCAATTGTGATCGCCGAAGTCGCATGTGGGTAAAAGAATATATGCCACATTCTAAATGGCTGGTGTAGATCTGCTAGGGTAAATAGCAAAAATATATGTATAAATATGATTGAAACTAATATAGTTGAAAATCTTAAATCTTTTACAGATTCAGGGTGTTTTCTTATAAGTAAAAAAAGTATAAAGATAACACCAGTACCTATACTTTTTGCCCACATATTTACAGTAACCAACCAAGGCCAAATTACACTACTCGTACCTACATCTAATGATACTACAGCATTTGTCGCTGCTAACATTTCATGAGCTGCCATTAGTGACCTCCTACAGGCATTTTAGACGTTATTTTACCAAACAGATGGTGACCTTCTGGTCTCTCTGAAGCTAAAGGATTCAAGCTTACATTTCCACCATGCGTGTAGAAATGGTGTGGATTTGTACCTTTTTCAGGTTTTCTAACTTGAACATTACTTTGGTTTTTGCTTATATATTTAGAGATGTTTGATGTTGGATCATCCAGATCACCAAATATATTTGCTTGAACAGGACAGGCAACAACACATGCTGGCATCATAGATGAAGCTACACGGTGTGCACAATATGTACATTTATCTGCGGTTTGTGTTTGCGGGTCTATATAGATAGCACCGTATGGACAAGCCATAACACAACCAGCACAACCTATACAACGCTCTTTGTCTATGTTAACAATTCCATTATCAAGATAGTGCAGTGCAGACACTGGACAAATTCTCTCACATGGAGCATTTTCACAGTGGTTACATCTAAGAGGTGTAAAAGTTCTCTTTGTTTCTGGGAAAGTTCCCACATCTACATATTTTACACGAAGTCTCCATGTACTTAGTGGAACTTCATTTTCCACTTTACATGCGATCTCACAGCCTTTACATCCCATACAAAGATGCAAATCAACTAGGAAGCCTAATTGCATATATTCTCCTTTAACCTTAATGGTAAATTTTAAGATTTATAACTACTAGTAATTTGATTGAAAAGCCCAACTTATATGAATAAAATAGGGCTTTTTACTATCAAAAATAGTATCTAAGTAAAACTTAAATAAGATATAAACTAGTGATATTTTTTTGATAAAAATTTTAGTGTGTAATTTTGGAAATATTTTATTTTTTGAAAGATAATGGGATTTTATAGTATAAAGTAAAGTGGTGCCACTTTACTTTATACATTCCATTTATTCATCAATAAAAAACTCTGGATCTTCTAAACAGTCCATACCATCAGAGTGTTTAGTCACATGTGCACCATGCTCATAAGTAAGCTCTCCACCCATATTTCCTTGATATAAAGTAGCAATTGTCACCAAAGCTACTAACAATACAGATATAACTTCAATCTTTTTATTTTTCTTCATACAGCCAAAAAACTTAACTATTGCAGTAATACCCATACCTATTGCCAAATAAAGCCCTAGATCTTTGTGATCCGATAAAAGAAGCTTGCCTTCTCCTGATAAAAGAATATAAATTTCACTACCATCTTCTTTACCACTAAAATAAGCAGCAATCATGAATAACGCAGCAAATACAAAAAACCTACTTGATATTTTAGACATTAACTCGCTTGGCTTGTAGAGGTATGCCAAGCCTAAAATTAAAGATATTATTGGAAGAGACACAGCAAAGTGTGCTATAGCTGGATGTAACATTTTTTATCCTTTAGTATAAATTCAGCTATATTGTAAACTATATTTTACTATAAGAGAAAATAATTTTAAATTTTTTTAAACTACTTATCCATTCTTACTCTTACAGAGTGCTCATGAGCACTCAAGCCTTCAGTATTAGCTATAAGTGCACACTCCTCACCTATATCATTTATACCCTTTTTACTAAAAGATATGATCGATGTTTTTTTCATAAAGTTTTCGACCCCAAGTGGTGAGTAAAACTTAGCAGTGCCACCTGTTGGAAGTGTGTGGTTAGGTCCAGCAACATAATCCCCTATAGCTTCAGGAGTGTTATGACCTAAAAATATAGCACCAGCATGTTTAATAGACGACAATAGTTCAAATGCGTCGTTTGTAGCGATCTCTAAGTGTTCAGGAGCTATCTTATTCATAAGTTCTATTGCCTCATCCATATCTTTTGTAACAATAATAGCTCCACGCATCTCAATAGACTTTCTAGCTATCTCTTCACGAGGTAGTTTTTTCAACCAATCTTCTATTTTTATCTTAACAGTGTTTGCTAAAGTTTGCGATGGTGTGATCAGGATCGAACTTGCCATCTCATCATGTTCTGCTTGACTTAACATGTCAACTGCCATATGGTTAGGGTTTGCAGTCTCATCAGCTAAGATACCAATCTCGCTTGGTCCTGCAATCATATCTATGTTAACATCTCCATATACCATCTTTTTAGCAGTAGCTACAAAAATATTTCCAGGTCCTGTGATCACATCAACCTTAGGGATATTTTCAGTCCCATATGCCATAGCTGCGATAGCTGAGGCTCCACCAACCTTATAAACTTCGCTAACACCACACAGATGACAAGCTGCTAATAACAGCTCATTTGGCTCATTGTCTGGAGTTGGGGTACACACTATGATCTGCTCAACTCCTGCAACTTGAGCTGGAATAACATTCATTAAAAGTGATGATGGATAAGCTGCTTTTCCACCAGGTATATAAAGTCCTGCACTATCAACAGGGGTAACTCTTTGACCTAAAATAGTCCCATTTGGTTCATCATCAAACCAAGACTTTGGCTTTTGTTTTTCATGGTATCTTTTAATTCTCTCATACGCTAAGTGCAATGCATCTCTTAATTGTCCATCTATGTTATTGTAAGCACGCAACATAGATTCAGGTGTAACTTTTAGATCTTCATCATCTTTTGGTTCCCAACCATCAAATCTAGCAACATGACTAAATAAGGCTTTATTTTTATCTTTTTTGATCTCATCTATAATACCTCCAACAACTTCGCTAACATTAGCAATATCCATCTTGCCACGTCCTAGAAGTTCTTCGAACTCTAAGTCAAAATTACTACTCGTTGAGCTTGTAAAAATCATCCTATTCTCCTGTCTTTTTAAATTCTTCTTTTACAATAGCTAGTGCTTTTAAGAAGTTATTTGCATCTACTGCACCCATTATCGGTTCAAACATTGGATCACCCGATGGCATTAAGAACCATATAGCTGGCGTACCAGGTCTGTAAAGTTCACGTGGCATATAATCTCTCTCATCCGAATATGAAGTTACAGATATAAAATCTTTGTTAAGTTCCTTAACAACTCTTTCATCCTTTAAAGTTGTCTCATCCAACATTACACAATATTTGCATGAGTGACGTGAACTTATAAAAAGTACAGGCTTATTTTGCTCTTTAGCTTGTTTTAATGCGGCGTGATAATCTTTTGACCACTCTACATCAGCAGCTAGTATACTCGATATGCTAAGAAGTATTATTATTAAAATTTTAAACATCTTTTTTTACCTTTTTTAAAAGTTCTTTAGCACAATCATAAGCACTTTTATTAGTTACATCAATGACAACATCGGCAATTTCTAAGTACTCAGGACGACGCTCATCATAAAGTTTTTTTGCTAGTTTGAGGTCGTTTAGAAGTGGTCTTTTTTTGAGTTTTCTAACAGCATTTGGGTGTTTTTTTATACGGTTTATGATCTCATCAAACGGACTATCAAGAAGTACAACAACACCCATATCTTTAAGTCCTTTTTGCTTATAAAACCCGCCACCTGTTGAGATAAGCGTATTTTGAATACTGTTTTTTAACCAGTGGGCTACTTTGTTTTCTATATTTCTGAAGTATTGTTCGCCATCTTCTTGGAAAATCTTTTTTATCTTTCTATTTTCCATAGATTCGATTATATCATCAGTATCTATAGCAATATATTCAGAGTGTTTTACAACCTCTCTTGCCACACTACCCTTTCCAACACCCATAAAACCTATCAGTATTACATTTTTCACTAGCTTAATCCCTATCAATTTATGACATTATACTTAAAAACTCTATTTGGGACAATAAAACTACTTTTAATCTCTCTATACAATCTTTCTAATAGGCTCAGAACTAGGCTTAGCGAAGTAGTAACCTTGAGCTAGATCTACACCGATACTTTTGATCATCTCTAACTCAGTTCTAGTCTCAATACCCTCAGCTAAAACAACTATATCGTTTTCTCTTGCAAGATTAAATAGGGCTCTATATGTTGATTGTTTTAACTCATTTGAGTCTATATTTGAGATTATATTTCTATCAATTTTTATTATATCTGGCTGTAGTTCTATTAGCATGTTTAAGCTTGAATATCCCTCTCCAACATCATCAAGTGCTATTTTAAAGCCTTTTTCTCTGTAGTACTCAAGTATCTTTTTAAGATGACTTTGATCTTTTACTTGTTCTGTTTCAACTACTTCAAAAACTATTTGAGATGGATCAAAGTTAAGCTGCTTTGCCCACATCTGCGTAGACTTTAAACAAAATTCTGGATCATAAATAGCTGTTGGTATAAAGTTTATAAAAACTTTTTGATGTACTTTTTTTGTAGCTGATGTTTTTAAAGCACTCTCTCTACAGAGTCTGTCTAGTTTAAAATTAAAGTCATTTCTTTTTGATTTAGCAAATAATATATCTGGATACATAAGTTCCCCATCCTCTTTAACTCCACGCGTTAGCGTTTCATAACCATATATGCTCTCATCTCTTATGTCAATAATAGGCTGAAAATGTGTAGTTAGGGATTCATTATTGACAATATCAAAAAAATCCTTATCATCGAAGAGGTTTATATACCTTTGCATAGGCTTTGCTTTTAGTATATCTTGGAAGTTAAAGTTGTCTTTATCTTTTGAGATAAATATCTTAATCTCCTCCATCTCAAATTCCCTAAACTCATTTTTAAAGTTTTGTAGGTTTGAGCTAAAAAACTCATGGACACTTTTTGCCCTGATATAGAGTAGTCCATTCATAAATTGTGGTTCATAAGAGAGAGATTTTAAAAATCCCTCACTTTTTTTTACAAGTTCATCAACTTCACATATGAAAAACAAAACTCCCTCTGAATCATCTAGTGTGAAAGTTTCACTACATTTTGAACAAGACATCTTGCTATTTCCAAATTTGATCATACTGATCTTGTGTAAGCTTTACAAGTTTTAACTCTTCTAAAAACCTGTTTAACTCTGCCCACTTTTGTTCATATGCTTTTATATCTGTGTTAAAT
>JBEPWC010000029.1:0-12312 GCA_041642615.1 Sulfurimonas sp.
AGTATCTTCAACCAAAACATATAAAAACTCATAAAAAAAATGAAAAAAAAGCTAACAATGTTTTAGTAAAGAAGATCCCAGAGCTTATGGAGCATCTACATAAGTATAAAAATGTTTATGATTATACAGAAAAAGAGTACGGTGTTGATCGTGAGATTGTAGCTGCAATTTTACTAAAAGAGACAAAGCTTGGACGTATCAAACCAAAACACGATGCGTTTATAGTTTTTAATACTATAGTTACTAGAGTTAAAGAGAAAACTTCTCGTCAGAAGTGGCTTATGAGGATGGGTAAAACAAATATGACCTCGATCATAAAACACTGTTATAAAGCTAGACTTGAACCAGAGGAGTGTAACCTACCAAGTTCATACGCAGGGGCTGTTGGAATACCTCAGTTTATGCCAAATAGTTTTGTTTATGCAAAGAGCTACAAAGGGGGCATTGGTGATCTTACAAAGATGGAAGATGCCATAGTCAGTGCTAGTTACTACATGCACAAGCGTGCTGAGTATGATACTCTCATAGACTGGTCAAAAATACCTGATATGGTAAAGATAGAAGATAAATGGTATGAGTATGAATACAAGTATGATAATGCATCTTTTATTTACAAAAAAAGTAGAAGTGGGAAAAAACTAAAATGTTTTTCATGTGATAAAAATGAACTAGAATACCTTAGCAAATATGTTAGAAAGGTTATGAGCTACAATAATTCATCCAACTATGCCATAGGTGTTATAAGACTTGCACACGATGCAGCTTTATATAAGTAGAGTTAAGTACTTTATGAAGATTTAATGTAAAAGCTATATAATGTTATATTAATTTTTGTTAATGAAAAAAATGGGGAAAATTTGATAAAGATAAGACTGACTATATTGGTGATTTTTATACCATTTTTTTTATTTGCAGAACCAATTCAACCAATCCCTCAAACAATAGATGTAGATAAACCAAAAGCAAAACTTGGTCGTGAGCTTTTTTTTGATCCAATACTCTCGGTTGATAACTCAATCTCATGTGCAACTTGCCATGATATACAAGACGGTGGCGATGATGGTCTTGTAGCTTCACTTGGTCACAATGGTCAAGTTGGAGATATAAACTCCCCAACAGTTTTAAACTCTGTATATAACTTTAGACAGTTTTGGAACGGTAGAGCATCTGATCTAAAAGAACAAGCAAAAGGACCAATAGAAAATCCAGTAGAGTTGGCAAACACTTTTGAAAACCTGATCGCTACACTAAATGGTAGTGAGTACAAAAAGAAGTTTCAAAAGATATATGAAGATGGTATAACTGAAGATAACATAGTAGATGCAATAGCTGAGTTTGAAAAAACACTAATAACTCCAAATTCAAGTTTTGATAAGTATCTAAATGGCGATATGAATGCGATCACAAAAGATCAAAAAGAGGGGTATGAGATCTTTAAGCAAAAGGGCTGTATAGCTTGTCATCATGGAATAAATGTTGGTGGAAACCATTACAACAAGTTTGGAGTGATGGAAGATACATCTTCAAAAAAGCTAGGGCGATATGAGGTCACTAAAAGGCAAAGCGATAAACTATACTTTAAAGTTCCAACACTAAGAAATGTTGACAAAACAGCTCCATATCTACACGATGGAAGATATGATAACTTAGAAGATGTTGTAAAGTTTATGGCTAGGTATCAGTTAGGTAGGACTATAACTGATGATGAGGTTCATAAGATCGTATTGTTTTTACACTCTCTAAGTGGCAACCTGCCAGAAGATGTGAAGTAGGTGTTATGCAGAGTCTAGAACAAAAACAAAGTAGTAAAAGGTTTGATTCTGTACTTGTAGTTGTTGTTACCTTTATGGTGCTTATATTTTTTCTTTTTGGTTACTTACTAAAAGTTAACGATATTATTTATGAACGTGGAAAATATGATGAAGCTATCTCTAAACTACCCGTTTTTAACGAAAACTTTAATAACTTTTTTTTAAAATCTACAAGTTTTAATAATTACGATGAGATAAATAAAAATGTAAAGAGTTTTGAGAAGGTCTTAAAACTCTTTAAGTCTGATGATACACTAGAGGTCTTTGGACAAAAGTATGATCACTACTTAAAAAAATTAGAAAAAGATTTTGATATAAAAAAAGATGCAATAGAGCGTTTTAAATCGCAAAACGCAATGCTGATTAGCTCCATGCACTACTTGGTAAGTTTAAATAAAACAATCACAGGTAAGAGGTCACTAAAGAACAAGGATATATTAAGACTCAACAACACTATGCTTGATATAATGACTTACTACTTAAACCCATCGATAGAACTAAGAAGTATACGCCAAAATATAAACTACTTTGAAGGGCTGTCAAAAAACTCTAGAGAGTTAAAACAGTTTGTACTTCACGCATCTACAAATATACAAAAGATTGAGAAACTAGCAGAGATTAAAAACAAAAAGTATACACTTCAAAGTTCAATATACAACCTAAAAAGTCATATGGCAAAAGACTTTGATCAGGCTCTTTACAATAGTAGGATAGTAGTAACTATACTTTTTGTAATAGCTATTGTGATTTTAGCTATTTTATTTACACTATATAGACGCTCACTTAAGATCAAAGACGACCTTGTAAGCTTTAAAACAGCAGTTGAGAACAGCTATAATTCCATAGTGATCACAGATACCAATAGCAATATGGTTTATGTAAATGAGCGTGCTATTAAAGAGACTGGGTATTCAAGGGGTGAATTGATAGGTCAGAACCCTAGGATGTTAAAGTCTGGAGACAAGAGTGAAGAGTTTTATAGGCATATGCATGAGCGTTTAGACTCTGGTCATAAGTGGGAGGGTGAATTTATAAACCTTAGAAAAGATGGAAGTGAGTATTATGAAAAAGCTTCTATTATGCCGATCTTTGAGGGTAAGCAGATCGTTAACTACTTAGCTATAAAGCTTAACATTACAGATTATGTTTTAGAAAAGCAAAAAGTTGAGCATATGGCTTACCACGATGCCCTTACAAACTTACCAAACCGTTTAAAAATAGAAAACTACCTTGAGCGTAAAATCAACTTATCTATGGTTCATAAAAAGCCTATATTTGTACTTTTTATAGATATAGATAACTTTAAAACCATAAATGATTCTTTGGGTCATGATGTTGGTGATGAGCTTATAATAGAGTGTGCAAAAATTTTAGATAAGCTAGTAGGAAAAGACTCTATGCTAGCACGTACTGGTGGGGATGAATTTGTGATAGTCTCTGTATATGAGGATGTGATCCAAGGTGCTACTAAACTATCTGAGAAGATCATACATGCATTTCAAGATCCAGTTGAGACAAATATGTATAAGCTCAATATTACAGTAAGTATTGGTATATCGATCTATCCAGATGATTCAGCAGACTTTAGAAGACTTTTTAAGTATGCAGACACAGCTATGTATGAAGCAAAAGACAAGGGTAGAAATAACTACCAGTTCTACAGAAAAAAGCTATCAACTCAGATGCACCAAAGGCTAGAGATCGAACAAGCACTAAAACACGCTTTACAAAACGAAGAGATCTACCCTGTTTATCAGCCAAAGTACAATATCCAAACTCAAGCAGTTGTAGGTCTTGAAACACTAGCAAGATGGGAGAGTGTCGAGCTTGGAAATGTAACCCCAGATAAGTTTATACCTATCTCTGAGAGGACTGGTGATATTTTAGAGATAGGGTTGTTTATATTTAAAAGTGCTTGTGAAGATTTTAAGAGTATAAAAATTGTCTATCCACAAATAGAGTTTATCTCTATAAATGTATCTGCGGTGCAACTCTATAATGATGAGTTTTTAGAAAACATAACACAGATAGTCAAAAAGTCTTCCCTTGAACCAAGCAATATTGTTTTAGAGATCACAGAGACACATGTTATGCAAAATATGGAGTACAGCATATCTATACTTAATGAGCTTAAAGAGGTTGGTTTTTCTATATCTATAGATGATTTTGGAACAGGTCACTCCTCACTTAACTATCTAAAACGCTTCCCGATCGATGAGCTAAAGATAGATAAGTCTTTTATAGATGATCTTCCATACGATCCAAACGACATAGCACTTACAAAAACGATCATATCACTTTCAAAAAATATGGGTTATAAAAATGTAGCAGAGGGTATAGAGACAAAAGAACAAGAGAGCTTCTTGCTTGAAAATGGTTGTTTTATTGGTCAGGGATTTTTGTTTTCAAGACCAAGAAAAAAAGATGATCTTATCTCTTTTTTAAAAGATCTAAATGATTAGGTCCAATAATAAATGGATGTACGGCTTCAGCCGTACCTAAAAGATCAACTATATTTTTATATTTTTCAAGTATCTAGCAACTGCATCTTCATCGTTTGTGTGTTTAGATATGTAGGTAGCTATCTTTTTTACATCTGCATGAGCGTTTGCTACAGCCATAGAGGCACCTGAGAGTTCAAACATACCTATGTCATTTAGGTTGTCTCCAAAAACAGTGTAGTGTTTAAAGTCTATGTTTAAATGCTCATTTACCTTTTTTAGTCCATGTGCTTTGTCTGCATCTTTATGTAAAAGTGTAAGAAAAAAACATCCCATATAAGCCTCTGGTGCAAGTATGTATTTTAGCTCATCTTTAAAAACCTTGTAAAGCTCATTTTTTAGTTCTACTAGCTCAGTTTCCTCACCCATATACACAAGCTTAAAGTTATTATCTAGCGTTTTAATATCTGATTTTTCCTCTAAGTTATCATCACCAGCGTATCTCTCAAGCAATCGGTGCTGATAGTCGTTTCTCTGTTTTGGGTACCAAAAAGCTTCGTTTAGATCTTTGTCTTTTAGTGCTAAAACAAAAGGGTAAAGATTGTGTTTTGATCCAACTTCAATTATCTGATCACCCATATCTTTATTTATGACTTTTGTGTCTATGATCTTTTTGTCTTCACTCACGATCAGTGAGCCATCAAGTAGGATCATAGGTGCATTTATATGAAGACCTTTTAAAAACTGTTCAGCTTTTTTGTATGTCCTTGCAGTTGCGACTCCTAGTGTGTGATCTTTTGAAAAAGAGTTCCAAGTATCTTTTGTCAATTCGCTAATGCTAAGATCATTTCTTAAAAATGTATGATCAAGATCAGTTATAAATACTTTAGACATCTACTTACCCCTCTTTGCATAAAACTCTTTTTTAAGCTCTGCATATCTGTCTTCTAAGATAGCCTCACGTGCAAGTTTCATAAGGTTTAGGTAGTAGTGTAGGTTATGTAGAGTAGCTAGACGAAAGTATGTGATTTCACGGCTTCTAAAAAGGTGGCTTATGTATGAGCGTGTGTATCTTTTACAAGTTGGACACTCACACTCTGGATCTATTGGCTGGGGGTCCTCTTTAAACTTAGCACCTTTTATGTTTAGCTTACCAAAAGAGGTAAACAAAGTTCCGTTTCTTGCATTTCTTGTTGGCATTACACAGTCAAACATATCAATTCCACGCTCAATGTTCTCGATCAGGTCCTCTGGAGTTCCAACACCCATCAAGTAACGTGGCTTGTCTTTTGGCATAAACTGAGTTGTGTGTGCAACTGTGTCGTACATCTCATTGTTAAGCTCACCCACACTAAGTCCACCGATCGCAAAACCATCATAGTCAAGTGCACACAGCTCAGTAGCACTTTTTGTACGCATCTCTTTGTCAGTCCCACCTTGGATGATCGCAAATATATTTTGCTCTACGCCAACTCCCTCTTTTTGTTTTGCACGAAAATACTCGATCGACTCCTCAGCCCATGCAGTTGTACGCTCAATGCTAAGCTTTATACGCTCTTTTGTAGCTGGAAGTGCTACAAGATCATCTAATATCATCATAATGTCACTTCCTAAATTATGTTGAATATCGATCACTTTTTTAGGTGTAAAGAAGTGTTTACTCCCATCTATGTGGCTACGAAATTCGATCCCATCCTCTTTTGGTTTTGAGATATCTGAGAGTGAAAACGCTTGAAATCCTCCGCTATCTGTTAAAAAACTTTTTGGATAAGTTGAAAAACCGTGAAGTTTTCCCATCTTTGCTATTGTTTTGTCGCCTGGGCGAAGGTATGTGTGGTAGGTGTTTGCTAATATGATCTCAGCACCCAGAGTATCTACAACGTCTTGCATATCAAGTGCTTTTATGCTTCCAAGTGTTCCAACTGGCATAAACACAGGAGTTTTTATAGTTGAGTGGGCAGTTCTGATCGTACATGCACGAGCATTTTTACTAGTTGCATCTAAAGTAAATTCCATATATTCTGATCCTAAAAGTTGTTATTTTTGTGCAATTATATCATTTGAAGTTGTAATTTAAAACAATCTTATGTATAATATAAATAAGTAGAAGTAGATAATGAGTGAATAGGGAGTGTAATATGTTAAAGTTATTTGTATTATTTATATTACTTGCTAGTTCATTGTTTGCTTCTGGCTCGAAAGTCTCCCTTCAGTTACATTGGAAACATCAGTTTCAGTTTGCTGGTTACTACATAGCTAAAGAGAGAGGCTTTTACAAAGATGTAGGTTTAGATGTTGAGATCAAAGAGTATAAAAGTGGTACCGATGTAGTTAGAGAAGTTATTAGTGGCAAAAGTACATACGGTATAGGGCGATCATCTATCCTAATAGAGCGAAATAAAAACAAACCAATAGTTTTGTTTGGTGCACTTTTTCAAAAATCCCCCTTAGTATTGATCAGCACAAATCCAAATATAAAAAGATTAAACGATCTTGTAGATAAAAAAGTCATGATAACAAATGATGCTAAAAACTCAGCATCTATTCTTGCTATGCTTTTGTCTGAGGGTATAGATAGTGATCAATATATAGCCCAAAAACACTCCTTTGACTACAAAGATCTTATAAATAAAAAAACAGATGCTATGGCATCTTATATATCTAACGAGCCATATCTTTTAGAAAAAGAAAATGTAAAATACACCATTTTTGATCCAAGAGATTATGGATTTGATTTTTATGAGGATATTTTATTTACCTCTGAGATCGAGATGAAACAAAACCCAAAAAGGGTAGAAGCTTTTAGAAAGGCTTCCATAAAGGGATGGAAATGGGCGTTGGAAAACATCCAAAGGACTGCAAAACTTATACACAACAAGTACAACACCCAAGGAAGAGATCTAGATAGCTTAATGCAAGAGGGTATGGCTATAAAAGAGCTTGCGTTAGTAAAGGGGATCCCTTTTTTATCTATAGATAAGCAAAAGGTAAAGTCTATCTCTAAAGTTTTTCAGCTTAAAGGGCTTATGAGTGGAAAGTGCAATGTTGATAATTTTGTATATGAGTATAAGAGAAAAGTAAAAATAGGTGTTTTAGCAAAACGTGGAACTAAAGCAACTCTAAAAAGATGGAATTCTATGGCTAAATACCTAGGTGAACAACTTAGATACTATGAGTTTGAGATCATACCATTAGCTTTTGATCAACTAGAAAATAGCGTTAAGAATAAAGAGATAGACTTTGTTATAACAAACACAATGTACTATGTGTTCCTTGAAGCAAGATACGGAATCTCAAGGATAGCAACACTGCTAAACTCAGATATGAGTGGCAGTGAATCATTAAAGGAGTTTGGAAGTGTTATATTTGGACTTAGTTCAAATAAAGATCTCAACAAAATATCTGATCTAAAAGATAAAAAGGTTGGCGCGGTAGATAAGTATAGCTTTGGTGGATGGGTAATAGGATATGAAGAGCTTGTAGAAAATGGGATCGATCAAGATGATATAGAGCTTAGTTTTTTAGGCACTCACGATGCAGTTGTAAGAGCTGTTTTAGATGGAGATATTGAGGTTGGTATAGTTAGAACAGATACACTAGAGAGGATGCAGAGTGAGGGGAGTGTAAAACTCTCAGACATAAAAGTACTCTCTCCAAAAGAGTATGATGATTTCCCGTATCTCTCAAGTACAAAACTATACCCTGAGTGGCCAATAGCAAAAATTAAACATACATCTGAACACTTAGCAAATAAACTATTAGCAGAGTTAGTTTCATATGAGGTGGATAGTGATGAGTTAAACATTACACATCTCAAAGGGTGGACAGTTCCACTTGATTATTCTTTGGTTCATAGAATGCTCAAAAAGCTTCGTTTAGAACCATATAAAGATGTAGATTTAAATATTGAAGATGTAGCTAGAGAATATGCTTTTGTTTTAAGTGCAGTAGTTGTAGTAGCTATACTTTTAGTTATAGCACTAATCTACTATAAGACATATACTAGGTTACTAGATACGGCAGTAAAAGAGAAAACACAAGAGTTGATAAAAGCTAATGAAAAATTAAAAGTATTAGCAAATACGGACTATTTAACTGGTATAAGCAATCGTGCTCATTTTATGAGACTTGCCAAAAAGTATCTAGAAGTTGCAAAAAGAAATAATGAAGAGTTACAAGTCCTTTCGCTTGATCTTGATTTTTTTAAAAATATTAACGATACATATGGTCATCAGGCAGGTGATTGTGTTTTGAAAAAGTTTGCCCAAAAGACATTGGAACTACTTAGAAAAAGTGACCTGTTTGGTCGCACAGGTGGGGAGGAGTTTTGTATTTTACTACAAAGCACATCTGCAGATGGTGCTAAGATGTTTGCCAAAAGGATCTGTGAGTCTATAGAAGATATGCATATGGACTGTGATGGTAATATACTAACTATTACAGTAAGTATAGGTGTTGCATCATATGAGGGTGAGGATTCAGTAGAAGAGATTATAAAAAAATCAGACATAGCACTCTACCAAGCAAAAGAAAATGGTAGAAACCAGGTGATCTTTTACTCAAAAGACTAGGATTTTAGTAGTTTTAAGCCCCTTTTTTGTATAATCACAAAATTTTTTCTTAAAGGCAAGATTTATGGCAACAATTGGTATGAGTGATATCAAAAAAAATGTTCGTTTAGTTGTTGGTGAAGTTCCGTATAAAGTAGTTGAATTTCAACATGTTAAACCAGGTAAGGGTGCGGCATTTGTTCGTATGAAAATGAAAAGTTTTCTAAATGGAAAAGTGGTTGAAAAAACTGTTCATGCAGGTGATAAATTTGAAGTACCTGTGATCGAGTACAAAACTATGCAGTATCTTTATGATGATGGAGATATGTACCAGTTTATGGATACTGAAACATATGATCAACTAGGCCTTTCATATGAGCAGTGTGATGATGCATCAAAATGGTTTAAAGATGGTGTAAATGTTGATATTATCTTTTATAAAGGTAATGCTATAAGTGTTGCAGCTCCAGAGGTTATGGAGTTTGTTATAGCAGATACTCCACCTAACTTTAAAGGCGATACTTCAAGTGGAAGTAAAAAGCCAGCAACACTAGAGAGTGGGGCAGTTGTTCAGGTGCCTTACCATGTACTAGAGGGTGATACGATCAAGGTCAACACAGTTGACGGTGAGTATTTAGAAAAGGTAAAGTAACCAACTATAGAGGTTTTTTTAAGCCTCTACCTTCTATAAGCCTCTACATTTTTTATGATCTCTCTTAGAGGATCATAATCACTATCATTGGCTTCTTCAAATTCTAAAGCAGAATCCTTAATAGATTTTAAAATCTTTTTATCTTTTAGTTCTAAGAGTATTTTTTTAATCTTCCCAGACAACTCTTTATCCAAAGATGAACTAACGACTATTGCAAAATCTGGAAATGGCTGGCTTTTTTTTATAACCTTTATATAGTTAGAGTACTTTTTAGCTACAGAGCTTTTAACAGCCCCTAGATCATACTTTCCCATGATCACGTATTGAGCCACTTTGTCGTGTCTACCTAGAAAATTATAACTTTTAATATTTTCTAAAGTATTTGATTGTATGAGCATATACATAGGTATATAGTAAGATAGAGTTGAACTAGGTGAACCAAAAGCAAAACTGTGATCTTGTATATCTTCAATTTTAGAGATATCTGAATTGTTTTTGCTGATGATTACGCTTTGAAATGGCTGAGTGCTTTGGTTTTTTATTTTTACTAAAAGATCTATTGAATCTGGGGCTATCTCTTTTGTTTTAACATATGGAGCAGGTCCAATATAGCCAATATCAAACTCCTTGTTTGCAAACATTTCTATAGTGTTTTCATAGTTGTATCCAGTTTTAAAAAGAACCTTTTTCCCAGTTTTTTTTTCAATATACTCCATAAGAGGAGATAGGTTCTTTCGCATAATTTCAGGTTCAACAGTAGAGATAGCACCAAAAATAATTTTTTGAGATCCAAAAAGGTTTAAAGTTGCAAGTAAAATTATATTTATTATTAGTTTCATGCTAAAAATGATAGAACAATTTATGTTAAAGTAAAGTAAATATCTGTAAAATTAGAAACTAACACAAGGGATTTAATGCGTTATTATTTTTTAGCTTTTATAGTTTATGAGATCTGAATAGGATCTTATTTTTACTCACAATATTCTAACCATATTAGCGAGATGCATAAAAACAAGCTAAGCTTACTAGATCATACTTTTAACTCTACAATAAACACATTTGAACTCTCGCAAGATGATTTTCACTCTGCCCACTCATATAAAATGGCAAAGATAGTTAGTCGCACAAACACAGCCTCAAAAGCAATAAGGGATAAAGCAAGGGAGGAGTTGCTTAAAAACTTTTCAACATTTTACATAAATAAAACCCTCCAATCTCTTGAGGGTATGCATATTTTTGACAAACATGGCAAATCACTTTTAAGGTTTCAAAAGATCAACAAAAATGATGATGATATTATAAACCTTAGAGAGTCACTACAAAAAATATCTAAGGATTTTAAATATCAAAAAGGGTTAGAGGTTGGTCTTTGTAAGGAGTCGTATCGCTTTCAGTATCCACTCTTTTATGATGGAGAGTTTGTCGGAAGCTATGAATATAGTGTTTCCTTTGACGCAATTCAAAGGGAGATGAAAAAGTTTTTTTCACAACAATACGTACTACTATTAGATGCTTATAGGGTTGATAGTATTATATTCGATGCTGCAAAAATTAAACGTTATACAAAGCTTTTAGTTGGTAAAAAAGAGTACTATTTTGATGAGATGCTATTTAATTCAAAAGAGAAAGTAAAACATTTTAAAAATATACTACAAAGTGATAATGTTGAAAAGATCATAGACTCAAACTCTTGGGGTGTAGTCGATTTTTTTGTAGATAACAACAGATACGACATCATCATAAAACCAGTCTCAGATATAAGCTCAAAAGACCTTGGTTTTATAGTGGCTATAGCAAAAAATGATTATCTTAGTGACATAGAAGAGAGGTTTTTTATGGACCTGTTTTTAGCGACACTTCTTAGTTTAAGTATTTTTGTTTTTGTTGTAAGGCAGGTTAAGAACAGAAACTATGTAAGAGAGCTTATAAACACTCAAAAAGATATGCTTATAGTTACAAACACCACAGGGATTCAAGATGCAAACGACACTATGCTTGAGTTTTTTGGCTACAAAACATTAAATGCTTTTCATAAAGAACACGATTGTATATGTGACTTTTTTATCAAGGGGGATGGGTTTTTAGAAGCAGAAGTTGATGGTATGTACTGGGTGGAGTATATATTGCAAAACCAAAATAAAGGTCATAAAGTTAAGATAAAAGACCCATTAACATCTATGAATAGGATATTTGATCTTGACTTTACTGTTTTAAAAAGTACAAACAGTGTATTTATAGTTTTTAGAGATATCACACAAGAGTATATGAAAAATAAAAGGCTAAAAGATAGAGCAAACTACGACAGCTTAACCAAAATATATAACAGGAGTAGTTTTGAGTACTACTTAGACCAAGAGATCAAAAACTCTTATAAAAATGATTATATATTTTCTCTTATAATGTTTGACATAGATCATTTTAAAAAGATCAACGATACTTACGGGCACGATGTAGGAGACACTATATTAAAAGAGCTAACACAACTAGTTGAATCACACATAAGACAAAGCGACATACTAGCAAGGTGGGGTGGTGAAGAATTTATGATCATTAGTAAAGCAAAGCTAGAGCATAGTGAGACCTTAGCTGAAAAAATTCGCCATATTGTAGAGAGTTATAATTTTAAAGAGGTTGGTAGAGTGACTTGTAGCTTTGGTGTTACGCAGTTCCATGATCAAGACACAAAAGAGAGCATAATGAAAAGGGTTGACAACATGCTCTATAGTGCTAAGGAAAATGGCAGAAATACTGTTGTAAGTATTAGATGATTGTATTACCTATTATTAAGCCAAAGTGATTATAATAATTTTATTAATTTAGTATAGGATTTTTATGAGTGCAAAGCCGTTTACACATCT
>JBEPWC010000030.1:0-12297 GCA_041642615.1 Sulfurimonas sp.
TAAAATATAGGTTGAAAATCTTTCAACCTATTTTTTAATAAACTTAGAGTTTTCTGGGTTTGATAAAAAGATATTTAAAGAGTTCTCAACTCCCTCTTCATCTATCTCCTCTTTTAACTCTTTTTCTTCCTCTTTACCTTTGTATTTTGAAAGGTTTATAAAAACAGGTTGTTCATCTACTATGATCTGGACAATACTAAGAAGTGGAACAGATACTACTGAACCTATATTTTCTGCTCCAAATCCAGCTTCAAATACTAAGTAATCATCTTCTATCTTAGCACTTTGAAAAGTGTACTCTGCTAAGTAAAACAGCGTCATACTATGAAACTGGTTTAAAATCTCCTCTGGTAATTCTGGAGAAAACGAGATATCTTCAATATTGCACAATATCCCAAAATGCATATTTTTCTCAAAAAGATACACTATTAGATCTTGCATATTGTTTTTCATAACCTTTGCAAAGCCCGCATCGTTTATTAATTCTTCTAACAAAAAACATCCTTTATATTTTCATCTGCAATTATATCAAAATCTACCATAGCATTTAGTAGTGCCACTTTTGAAAAGTTTTTTAGATCATCTACTTTTATATCTTCTTTTATAATCTTAACATCATCTAAAAGTCTATGCCTTGTAGTACCCTTTAGAAGTGGAGATTTTGGGGTTTTCCATACACCATCATATAAAGCTATGTTTGCAATGCTAGTGTCTGTGATCAAGCCATCTCTTACGATTACAATATCATCGCAACTACCACGATTTTGAAAATGTGCATCTAGTTCACTTCTGTCTGTTGACTTTAGTGAATAATCTATGTCCTCATCATAGACAATCTTTAAGCTTTTGATATCCCTTTTTTCATACTCCACATACTCCACCTTTATGATCTCTTGTGGTGTATATGTAAGTCTGCATCTGTATAGTTTAGAATCAGGCGGTTTTATATGATCAGACAATACCTTAAAATCGCTAACACCAAAGTATTTTAAAACACCCTCATACCTTTTTTGATGGTATTTTAAATTATAAGCTATGGAGTCTTTTACTTTGATCGTCTCAAAAAACTCACTCTTCATTAAACAGTTCTGTGCTTAAATATCTCTCGCCTGTATCACATAGTATAGTCACTAAAGTTTTACCTTTAAACTCATCTCTATAAGCGACCTGCATAGTAGCCCAAACATTTGCACCAGCAGAGATCCCAACAATCAGACCCTCCTCGCGTGCTAGCATTTTAGCTGTTTTTATAGCATCTTCATTACTCACTTGAATAACTTCACTATAAACAGATGTGTCTAAAACCTTAGGTATAAATCCAGCACCTATCCCTTGGATCTTGTGTGGACCACCAGCCTTACCTGAGAGAACAGCTGAGTCTTTTGGCTCAACTGCAAAAATAGCAACATTTTTAATCTCTTTTTTTAGCACCTTTGCAGTACCTGTTAATGTACCACCTGTTCCAACAGCAGCTACAAAGCCATCTAGCTTCTGATCAGTATCAAAAAGTATCTCTCTTGCAGTTGTAAGCTCATGGATCTCTGCATTTGATTCATTTTCAAACTGTTGAAGTATTATAGAGTTGGAAGTTAAAGCTTCAAGCTCTTTTGCTTTTTCTATCGCCCCACTCATCCCTTTTGCAGCTGGAGTTAAAACAAGTTCAGCTCCCAAAGCTTTTAAAAGGTTTCGTCTCTCTACACTCATAGATTCTGGCATTGTAAGGACTAGCTTTAAGTTTTGTGCTGCACAGTTTGCTGCTAGTGCTATACCTGTATTTCCACTTGTTGGTTCTATGATCATGGTGTTTTGATCTATAAGACCCTTTTCATGGGCACGTCTAATCATGTTAAACCCGAGTCTATCTTTTACAGAACTTGTTGGGTTCATAAATTCACATTTTCCAAGGATCGTAGCACCTGTTAGTTTTGATGGTGCATTTAGTTTAACAAGTGGTGTATTTCCTATAAGTTCAGTTACATTTTCTGCTATTTTTGCCATAACAACTTTTCCTTAAGTATTTTCTTTAATCAGGTTGATTACACAAGTGTGTATCATATCATAAACTTTATCAAATCCTTCAAAACCGTTAAAAAAATACGGATCTGGAACGTCTTCACCATTAAAGCCAAAATCTCCAAGTTTAACAAGGTTTTTTGCACCTAGTCTACTTAGGTCACTAAGGTTTTTATCATCAAGTGCAACTACTAAATCAAACATTTCTAAATCGTTTTTTGTAACCTGCCTTGAGACTAATGTTGATATGTTTATGCCGTTTTTACCTGCTACCTTGATCGAGTTTTCACATGGGTTCTCACCAACATGCCAATTTCCAGTCCCAGCTGAATCAATTTTTAAGTTAAGTTTATTTTCCGCTGAATACATCTGTGCTATACCATCTGCAAGTGGTGATCTACAAATATTTCCAAGACACACAAATATTACAGATTTTATTTTAAATTTACCCTTATCCATAACAAAATTATACCATAGTGATCATATCGATAATTGTTATTTAAACATCTTTTTACTATAATAGCCATTCTTAAATTTGAAATGGATTCCCAATGAAAAATAAAAAATTTATAACAATTGGGTTTGCAAGTGTTGGATTATCACTTTTGATGATGTTCTCAACTACACTTTTCGCAGACTCAAAAAAAGATCAAGCAACAAGTGAAGCATCAAGACTTGAGGCACTAGCTAAGTTTACAAAAGTTATATCCATAGTTGAACAATACAATGTTGATGATGTTAGCATAGAAGAACTTATGGATAAAGCCTTAGCTGGAATGATGCAAAACCTTGATGCGCACTCTAACTACCTTATTGAAAAAGACTACAAGCGTCTTAAAGTTCAAACAGATGGTGAGTTTGGAGGACTTGGGATCACAGTGGGTATACGTGATGGTGCATTAACGGTCATAGCTCCTCTTGAGGGAACTCCTGCAGACAAAGCTGGTCTTAAAGCTGGAGATATCATACTAAAAATAAATGAAGAATCTACCCTGAACATGACAATAGATGAAGCGGTCTCTATTATGCGTGGAAAAGTTGGTGATCCTATAGAGATAACCATAGTTCGTGAAGGTGCTCCAAAACCAATTGAGGTAAATATAGTTCGTGGAAACATCACTATACAATCGGTTTACACAAAAACTGTGGATGATGATGTTTTATATATCCGTGTTACAAGTTTTGATAAAAAAGTAAAAAAAGATGTAAAAAAAGCTATAAAAAAACATCAAGATAAAACCAAAGGGATCATACTAGACCTTAGAAACAATCCAGGGGGACTCTTAGACCAAGCAGTAGGACTTACTGATCTATTTGTAGATGCTGGTGTAGTAGTTTCGCAAAAAGGTCGAAATGAAAAAGATAAACAGGTTTATAGTTCCACAGATTCCGAGACTGTTACTGATCTCCCTCTTGTAGTTTTAGTAAATGGTGGAAGTGCGAGTGCATCTGAGATCGTAAGTGGAGCTATACAAGATCACAAGCGTGGTGTTGTAGTTGGAGAGAAAACTTTTGGTAAGGGAAGTGTTCAAGTTGTCTTACCTGTAACTGAAACAGAGGCTATAAAGCTAACTATTGCTAGATACTACTTGCCAAGTGGACGTACAATCCAAGCAGTTGGTATAACTCCAGATATAGAGGTAGTATCTGGGAGTATTAAAAAAGATGATAATGGCTTTTCTATTAAAGAAGCTGATCTTAAAAAACATTTAAAAGAGGAGCTTGAAAAAGTTGATAGTGTTGATTTAGAAAGTAAAGAGAAGATAGAAAATGATGATAAAGATATTATCACAAAAGAGATGTTAAATAATGACTTACAACTAAAAGAGGCTGTTGATATTATCAAAGCTTTAATTATAATGAAAAGATAAAAAGGATAAAAAGATGGAAAAAAGAGAACTTCTCTATGAGGGAAAAGCAAAAAAGCTATTTTTAACAGACGATGAAAACTTAGTGATCTCAGAGTTTAAAGACGATCTAACTGCGTTTAATGGTGAGAAAAAATCTAGTGAAGTTGGAAAAGGTGCTCTTAACAACAAGATCTCAACTGAACTTTTTAAACTTCTAGAAGAAAATGGGATTCAAACTCACTTTGTTAAGATGCTAGATGACAACCATATGCTACACAAAAAAGTTGATGTGATCATGATCGAGGTTATAGTTCGTAACATTGCAACTGGTAGCTTAACTCGCACTCTTGGGATCGAAGATGGAAAAGTATTACCTTTTACTCTTGTAGAGTTTGACCTAAAAGATGATGATCTAGGCGATCCAAAGCTAAATGATCAACATGCTTTGATACTCGGTCTTGTAGACTACCAAGATGAGCTTGACAAACTTCGCCGTATGGCAAGACAAGTAAATGACATACTACGTCCTTACTTTGCAGACAAAGGTCTTAACCTAGTTGACTTTAAACTAGAGTTTGGAAAAGATAAAGATGGTAATATTATCTTAGCAGATGAGATCTCACCTGACAACTGCCGTTTTTGGGATATGGAAAGTGGAGAAAAGATGGATAAAGATAGATTTCGTCAAGGTTTAGGTGGGCTAAAAGTAGCTTATGAACAAGTATTAGACAGAATATTAAACAAATAGGAATAAACAAAATATGAAAGCAATAATCAATGTATCTCTTAAAGCAGGTGTACTAGACTCTCAAGGTAAAGCGGTTCATCATGCACTTGACTCACTTAACTTTAATGGTGTAGAGGATGTAAGAGTTGGTAAACAGATAGTTATGCAACTCTCTCACACAGACGAAGCAAAAGCAAGAGAAGAAGTTGTGCAGATGTGTGAAGACCTTTTAGCAAACACTGTTATAGAAGATTATGAGATAGAGCTGGTAAAATAGAATGAAAGTTACAATTCTTCAATTTCCAGGAACAAACTGTGAATACGACACACAGAATGCATTTGAGCAACTTGGAGCAGAGACTGAGATACTTTGGCATAAATCTGAAGATATCCCAAGCGATACAGAACTACTTGTTGTAGCTGGTGGTTTCTCTTATGGTGATTACTTAAGAAGTGGTGCTATTGCAAAATTTTCTCCTGTTATGAAAGCTGTTAGCTTGTATGCACAAAATGGTGGCAAAGTTTTAGGGATCTGTAATGGCTTTCAGGTTTTAACAGAAGCTGGCTTACTACCTGGTGCACTAAAAAGAAATGAGCATCTTCATTTTTTATCTAAACACCACCACTTAAAAGTTGAAAATAATGATAACGACTTTTTAAAAGAGCTAAACAAAGATGATGTAGTAAATATACCAATAGCTCACCATGATGGAAACTACTATATAGATGAAGATGGACTAAAAGAGTTAAAGCAAAATAACCAGATCTTACTAACTTACTGCGATGAAAATGGCAAAATGCTTAACCCTAATGGCTCAGTTGAGTCTATTGCTGGTGTTTGCAACAAAGAAAAAAGTGTTTTTGGTCTTATGCCGCACCCTGAACGTGCAATGGAAAGTATTCTTGGAAGTGATGATGGTATCAAGATGCTTCAAGGGTTTTTAAAAGCGTAATGCGTTTCGTACTTTTATCTGTACTACTTGTCATAGGTATATTTGCACAAGAAGATGCAAATATATCAACTCAACAGAATTATGTTCTTAAGAGCGACATCTCCAAAGTAGATCCGGTAAAGGTACTTTACTTAAAATATGAAGAACTTCCTAAACGTGTAGTAAAAGGTGAAATCTTTCCAATAACCATACGCACACTCTCAACAACTCAAGATTATGAGCAGATCAAGTATAACTTTTCAAACCAAAGTGGGCTTGAAACACTAAACTCTATCCCCTACAGACAAGAGAGTGGAAAATACTTTTATGATACTTTTTATTTTTTAGTAAATTCTAAATGGGCAAAACTTCCCGACATAGAAGCATACATAGAACCAAATCCAAACAACAAGTATGATAAAACTGTTTTAACATCTCAAGAGTTAAATGTCATAACACTTAACCCTAGAAATAACTTCTCTAATATTGTAGCTGAGAGCTTTGGAGTTGTAGAGTACAAAACCACTAGCTATGACAACAAACATAACATAATAGTTTTTGCAGCTGATGCTTCAAGGTGCGATGTATCTAGTTTAAAATTTGAACATGTATACAAACAAGGTGTAGAGTCTATAACAGAGTCTGTGGAGGATTCTAAGATCACGTACTTTGTGGTTGTTGATAAAAACCTAGACTACTTTAAGTTTTCATACTTTAACTTAAAACAAAATAGATTTAACAATATAACAATACCAATAATAGTAGATGATGATAGAGTCGTCACTCAAACTGATTTAAAACCAAAAGATCAGTCAAAAGAGAGGTTAAAGCTTGTTATCGCGATCTCCGTGGCTTTAGTGTTGGTTCTTCTTATTTTGTGGAGAAGAAAGTATATATACACTATTATTTTGGTTTTTCCACTTGCTTATATAGCATATCTGTCTGTTCCATCAAAACAGTTGTGTATCAAAAAAGACTCAAACATCTATCTTTTACCTGTAAGTAACGGTACAGTTTTTGAAACAACATCTAGTGTAATTCACCTCCAAAAAGAGGGAGAGGTCAAAGACTTTGTGAAAGTAAAACTTACAAACAGCAAGATCGGATGGGTAAAAAATGAAAATATTTGCTCATATTAGCTGGTTTTTAGCAACTATTGTAATTTTTAGTGCTTTAGCAATTCTAATATTTTTATTTTACTTTGTTCCAGAACCTATGGCACCAAAAATATCTGCATGGGTCATAAGACTAAGTACTTTTTTCACTGTAGAGATCGAAGGTAAAGAGGACCCAGATGCTAATATGATCCTCTTAAATCATCAAAGCGACATGGATATTGCCATAATGGAGACTAGCACAAAAAAAGACCTAGCTTGGGTTGCAAAAAAAGAGCTTTTTGATATACCATTTTTTGGGCTTGCTCTTAAACTGCCACGTGATATACCTGTAGAGCGTGAGAACAAAGCCTCTTTAGTAAAACTTGTAAAAAATGTAAAATCTCGCCTAGATCTGGGAAAAACGATCATAATGTTTCCAGAAGGAACTAGAAGTACAAAAGGAAAAATGCTTCCATTTAAAGTTGGTGCAAAGATGATCGCAGATAGATATGAGCTAAGAGTCCAACCTGTAGTTATAATGCAAAGTGCAAAATACTACAACATAAAAGAGTACTACTACAAACCAGGTCGTGTTAAGCTAATCTACATGAATTCATTTGTTGCTAATAAAGAGGACAAAGAGTGGTTAAAAAACCTAAGAGAAAAGATGCAAAAGGTGTATGATGATGAGTTGGCAAACAATCCTCGCCATAGGTAGTGGTGGTTTTATAGGTGCAGTTTTAAGAGCTTATCTAAATGGGATTATCTCACATAAAGTGCCACATGAACTACCATATGGTACACTTGGAGTAAACTTAATAGGTAGTTTTTTTATGGGAGTAGTGATAGCATACTTTATGTATACTACATTTTTTTCACTACATGTTAAGTCATTTATCTCAACTGGTTTGTTGGGTGCACTTACAACATACTCCACATTTGCCATTGAGAGTTTTTTTCTGCTTCAGAGTGGCTATATTGCACTAGCACTAGCAAATATCAGTGCTAATGCTTTTGGTAGCATTATTATGGCTGGGAGTGGATTTTACTCACTCAAGTATATTTTAAAGTTTTAAAACTCATATAAAAAAGTAGTAGACTGAGATAGATCATACTTATCCTCTATCCCATTTGGTGGACGTGAGTCTATATCGTATGAAAGTGAAAACTTTAGGTATAACTTTTGGTAGATCTCTAAAATAAGCTCAAGATCATTTGTTAAAACATAGTCTTCAAACTTATCTACCATTGGTTGGTAGTAAAGAGTGTAAGCTAAAGATGAGTTTTTAGAAAACTTTAACGAGTATGCAAGGTATGAGTTTATCCTAACATTACTCTCATCTGAATCTAGCAACGGTTCTATGTAGCTTATCTCTTCATACATAGCTCCAAGTCCAAAGTACCCTTTGCCACCTATTGGTGTGTTAAAAATTTTTGCTCTTAAACCTAAACCTCCAACACCTCTATAATTTAATGCTTTAAACTTATCCTCTTGGGCTTGTAAAAAAATCTCATATCTTAAAGTATCCTCACTTATCTTGTGAATATATCTTAAATGGGCATACATCTTGTTTGTATCTTCTACCTCGTTTGCCTCTCCATACTCGCCTGAGATCCTAAGCCAAGTTACATAGCTTGAGTTATTGTCGTAGTTTAGATTTGCAGAAGCTTTGTAAGCATCTTTATGAGTGTTTCCACGTTTTGTATCAAGACCTAGTTCAACTCCACCTGAAAACCCGGCATTATCGCCTATCTCAACTGGTTTTATCGATACAACTGCTAATAGTTGTGTAGTTATTGCTAGTATTGCTACTATATATTTCATCTTTATATCCGTATTATTTCATCTGAGCACCACTGTGCTAGTTCAAGATCGTGAGTGATCAGTAGCATCCCAATGGTGTCAAGTTTTTTAACTAAACTCTGCATAACCTCTAGTTGGATCACATTGTCTAGTGCACTTGTTGGTTCATCTAGTAGTAAGACATCTGGTTTCATAAGGATTGATCTTAAAATAGACGCACGTTGAAGCTGACCACCTGAGAGTTCGTGTGAAAGTTTTAAAAGTTGACTATAATCAAGATCTAAAATATCTAACTCTTCTTGTATATTTGTTATTGGTGCTACATCTTTTATCTGATCTATTATCTTATAGCTTGGGTGAAATGAGCTGTATGGGTCTTGAAAAACTTGAGATGCTTTTTTGCATTTTACACTCCCACTTATTGGTTTTATATTTCCTAATATAATCTCAAAAAGGGTACTTTTTCCTGCCCCACTCTCACCTACTACAGATTTTATCTCACCTTTTTTTAAACAAAATGACAACTCTTCAAAAAGAAGTTCATCCTTTGTATACCCAAAGGTTAGACTCTCAACCTCTATTAAACTACTCATTAACTCTTGTGGATTGCAAAGTATATTTTTGAGAGCTCTTTGTAGAGTTTATCTGGCTTAATGTCGCTGTTTTCCTCCCAGATCTTTTTCATAACAACATTATCCTCTTGCTTATCCCATACTTTTACATATGTCCCATCTTTGTAACCGTTGTCTTGGCGAAACTGGTTAAGTACATTTTTACCTACATATAGCTTGTAGAGTTTGTCAAGATCAAGCCCACTCATAACTACAAGATCAAAAAACTCAGAGATCAAAAACTCTAGGTCTAGCTCATCTTCTGAGAGTACTATCCGCATAACACTCTCAACCTTTTTAATAACCTCATCTTGAGTAGCAAACTCACCGTTTGAAATGTTAATCTTCTCAAAACTATCCATATTAGATATGTTGATCCCAAGGTCTTCTACACCGCCACGCATGTTTAGGTCGTAGTTTTCTATAGCTAGTGAGATTATAAAGTGCCATACATCTACAACCTCAATCTGTAGATTATCCCAGTCTGGCTCAGCTTCAATATTTTTCCAATGCTTCCATGAAAAACTATCAATCATCTCTGCACATTCCATATATATGCATCTTTTCCAGTTAATACGCTTGTTATTTTTTGTAACGCCTTTTGTCCAGTTCTCACCATTTGTTGAATCGTTTAGCTGATTCTGGAGTTGAAGCATTATTAGTATTTTGTCCATAGTTATTTAGTCTCTTAGTTGATTTAGTAAAATTATTGTATCTAAATATGATAAAATTCCGGTTATGAAAAGAATCAACTGCAGAAGATGCGTTCACTACTTTGTTACTTGGCAAGCTGGAAAACCCCATGGATGCAGAGCTTATGGGTTTAAGTCTCAGCAGATCCCATCTATTGTAGTTTTTCAAAGTTCTGGAACTGATTGTACGCAGTTTGTTCAAAGAAAACCAGCTAGTAGTTAGCCCCTCTCTCCCAGATCAGTTTTTTACCAAACCCTAAGGTGTTGTCGGTTAATTTAAAATAATCAACTTTGATCTTCCACAGCTTAGGACTTAGTGCAACTGAGTATGGAAAAGTTTTTAAGTAGAGTTTTTTAAGTCTTTGATCATCTAAGATACTAAACTCACCCTTAAACTGCAGACCTTGGATCTTAGCTACTGTTTTTGTCTCAAGTACAATGCTTCCGGCTACTTTAGGGTTTTTAGCTACATCCTTAACATGGCTGGTATCATCTGAACTTGCTACGACAAAGCAGATATCTTCTTTGTCGTATGCATAAAAAAGATTGCAAACATTTAATTCATTCTCACTTGTAGTAGCAAGGCTTAAAACATGGTGCTTGGTTATAAACTCTTCTATTTTTTCTAATGGCAACTAAACTACTTTTTTAAAAAGGTATTGTTCTAAACCATCAGGTCCGATTATACCTCTTTTATCTAACATCATCTTTGTAAACTCATCATTAACCATAGTATTATATATGTCAAATATACTAAAGAGTTTGTAGTAACTCTTTAAAAAGTCGAGCATCATCAAAAAATTATCCTGCTTTTTAGTTGAAGTTAAACGGTACTCTTTAAACTCTTCCCAATCTATGTTTTCAATCATTATTTTTCCTGTTTCTAAGTGCTGTTTCCAACTGTGAAATAACCTTTGACATTTTATCAGAAGATACGGCAAAATTTAGTCGCATATAGCCATCTCCTGTTTGTCCAAAACTGATCCCTGGGTTTAATCCCAGTTTTGCTTCTTTTATAAAAAACTCTCTTAATTTTCTATTACTTTTAAATCCCAGACCTCTACAATCTAACCAAGCCAAATATGTAGCCTCAATAGGTGTTAACTTTATAAACTCAGGGTACTTTTTGCAAAGTTCATCAAGGCTTTTGTAGTTACCATATAGGTGTTTTTTTAGATCTTCAAGCCAACCCTCTCCATACTTATAAGCAGCTTCAAAACCTACATGTGAGAGTGAAGAACCCTCAGCAAAGTGAACATTTGAGTGAACTTTTGCAAACTTTTCTCTTAATACACTGTTTTGAATAGCTACAGTACTTATAGCAAAACCTGCCATGTTAAAAGTTTTTCCAACACCGTATGTGCTTAGTGTGATCTCTTTTGCCCTATCACTTAATGAAGCAAAAGGTATATGTTTATTTGCACCATATACAAGATCAGAGTGGATCTCGTCTGCAAAAACAACTATATTGTGCTCAAAACATATCTTCAATAACTCTTCAAGCTCATCTCTTCTCCATACACGCCCTACTGGGTTGTGTGGTGAACATAACAGTAGCATCTTTGTATCTTTGTCTATCTTTGATTTAAGATCTTCAAGATCAAATGTGTAGTTATTCTTAGAGTCTTTTTTTAATGGATTGTTTAAAACTTTTCTGCCAAGATTTTTAATGGAGTGAAAAAAAGGTGGATACACCGGTGTTTGAACTATGATCTTATCTTCTACACTACTAAAAGCTTCTATTGCAGCGTTCATAGATGCAACAACAGAGTGCGAATAAAACATATCATCAATACTGTATTTTATACCGTGATGTTTGTTAAGCCACTCTATTTGAGCTTTGTATGCACTTTTTGGAACCTCTTCATAACCAAAAACAGGATGCTCTAGTCTTTTTTTAACTGCATCTATTACAAAATCAGGTGTGTCTATATCCATATCTGCCACCCAAACAGGCTCAACATCCTCAGTTCCAAAAAGCTTTTTTCTCAACCTATATTTTTCAGCATTTGTACCCTCTCGCGGACTTGAGTGTTTAAAACTATAACTCATTTTTTCTTCCATACACTAGCCTGTGCTATTGTGTGTTGGTACTTTCTGCTTGTCTCTTTGATCACAAACTCTATGTCTTTTAACTCTAAGAGTTCAAACTCATCTTTTAGAAGATCTGTTAGTCCATCTATTGTATTTTTAGGATTGTGGTTTTCATCTTCGTAGCCACCTAACCAAAACTCTTTTTTAGTAGATTCCTCCTGCCATGTATATGGCGATGTGATCATCAAGATCCCACCGCTGTTTATACGCTTTTTAATACTCTGTATAAAAAGTTTAGGGTTGTAGAGTCTATCGATCAGGTTTTTTGCAAGGACAAGATCATAACCTGTAAAGTTTGGCTTTAAGTTACAAGCATCACCTTGCCAAAATGTGACCTTATCTTCTAAGCCTTTATAGTCAAGTTCTTCTAGAGTTACTTTTTTATCCTCTGTGAGATCGCCTTCTGTTTTTGACTTCCAAGCGACGTAGCCCTCTTTTTTTAGCTTTGTCCCAACACCTATAAAGCGAACTGAGAAG
>JBEPWC010000031.1:0-12295 GCA_041642615.1 Sulfurimonas sp.
ATCAAGGCCTTCTAAAATCGGCATCATTAAAACAGCCTGCTGCTTTTTAACATCATATACTTTTTGAAGCTGTCTACCCATAAGAAGGTTAAACTTCTGATCAGTACCACCAACTTCAATATCACTTTTTAGATGCACCGAATCATAACCTTGAAGAAGTGGATATATAAACTCACTTACAGCTATTGGTGTATTTGACTCAAATCTTTTTGAAAAATCATCTCGCTCTAGCATCCTAGCTACCGTTAATGTAGATGAAAGCTCTAGTATACCTGATGCTCCTAGTTTTTCAAGCCATTCATTGTTATAAACTATGTCTGTTTTATCTTCATCCAAAATTTTAAACGCTTGATTTGTGTAGCTTTTTATATTAGACTTAATCTCATCTTTTGTTAAAATCTTTCTAGTTGCACTTTTACCTGTTGGATCACCTATTGTAGCTGTAAAATCCCCTATTAGAAACTGTACCCGTGCTCCATACTTTTGAAAAGTTGCAAGTTTTTGAAGCAGTACTGTATGACCCAGGTGCAGATCTGGTGCAGTTGGATCAAAACCTACCTTGACTGTATATGTTTCTCCCTCATCAAAGTATGCTTTTAATAATTCCTCAATTCTTTCATCATCAATTATTTCAGCACTACCTCTATGTATCTCTTTAAGGGCTTGTTCTAGCATCTATTTCCTTTTATTTTCTTATACTTAAGTTTATATTTTTTATCGATAAGCATCGTCAGTTCTTACTAAATGAACTACCTTAACTTTTTGCTCAATTTTAACACGAAGTTTATTAATATCTCCATCTTTTGTCTCAAAACCAATCTCACAATAACGAGTTGATTCACTATTGTTTTTCCCAAGTTCTAAAGTGTTTATATCTATACCTATTTTTGCTAAATAGTTTAAAAACTCTGCAAGCGTACCTTTGCCACTATGAAGAGATATGATCATATTGTAATTAAAAATATTTTCTTTATCCCATTTTGCAAAAAGCATTCTCTCCCCATCTAAAATCCTACTATTTGCACTTTTACACATCTTATGATGGACATGTGCTTTTCCTTTTTCTAAAAAAGCCATTATCCCATCGCCAGTTTTTGGATGACAACAATAATCAAACACGACATCACTGATATTATGGTTAGAGTATATTGAAATACCTTTGTGGGTATATTTTCTTAGTTTAAATCTATGGCGAGAGAGAAACCTTTTAAACCTATTATTTGAACTTATATGCAGTATATATTTTTGTATAACCTCTCTTAAGCTATCTACATCAAAAGTTATAGAACATCTTTTTTCACAGTAGTTCTTCTCAAACCACTCCTCCACACGTGAATTATTTAAGTTCATTATTGTAGCTATTATATTTATTGCATATTTTGAATCTATCTCTTTAAGACGTGAATTACAGTTGTGCCTTATATTTGTTCTAGCTTTAGAGGTTTTTACAGCATCGTACCATGAACATCTTGGAAGTATTTTCTCTGAAAGTTCGATCTTAACTATATCTCCATTTTGAAGCTCTGTAAGAAGTGATACTTTCTCTTTGTTTACAAGGGCATTTTTTGCTTTGTTTCCAACTTCTGTATGAACAGCGTAAGCATAATCAAGTGCTACAGCTCCACGTGGAAGGGTAAAAGCTTCACCAGTTGGTGAAAACACAGATATGTCCTCAGAGTAGAGATCATTTTTTATAAGTTCGTAAAAATCTTCTACAGATTCGCTATGGTAACCTAAGTTATTTAGCCAATCAAGTTTTATAGTATCTACACCACCCTTATATTTCCAATGAGCAGCTACACCTAACTCTGCAGTTTGGTGCATCTCGTATGTACGTATCTGGATCTCAAATATAGCAGCTTTATGAAAGACAGATGTATGTATAGTTTGGTAACCGTTATCTTTAGGGACTGCTATATAGTCTTTAAACCTAGATGATAGAGGTTGAAAATGAAGATGAACTAGACCTAAGATTGTATAACACTTAACCTTGTCTTGTGTTAAGATTCTAAGAGCTAATAGATCTAAAACTTCATCGATCCCGATCCCTTTTCTTTGCATTTTTAGGTAGATTGAATAGCGGTGCTTAATACGAGATATGATCTCAAAATCTTCTTCACAAAAACCATGCTTAATCAAAAGTTTTGACACAGTATTCTTAAACTCATCAAGCTTCATCTCAATCTCATGGTAGTTTGTATCAAGATAGTTATCTATATGGTGTTTTTCCTCTTTAAAAAGATAAGAAAAGCTTACATCTTCAAGTATATTTTTTAAAAAACTTATACCTAGGCGATGTGCTATTGGCGAGTAAACTACCAACGTTTCCTCTGCAATACGATGTTGTTTATGCTCAGGGAGTGCATCTAAAGTAAGCATATTATGAAGTCTATCGCACAGTTTTACAACTAAAATTCTAACATCTGTGATCGAAGCAAGAAGCATCTTTCTAAATGATAGTGCTGATACTATAAGTTTCTCATCTGAGTGCGATGGGATCAACTCATCATCACGAATAGCGTCTATTTTAGTAAGTCCACCAACCAAGTGAGAAACATCATCTCCAAACTTTTCTGATATTTCCTCTATATCTATATCTGTATCTTCTACAACATCGTGCAAAAGAGCAGCAACTGCCATTGAGATGTCATTTGTGATCGAAGCCACAATAGCTGCTACTAAAATGGGGTGTATTATGTATGGCTCACCACTTTTTCTAAACTGACCATCGTGAGCTTTAATAGCATAAGTTAAAGCATCCTCTAATTCGCTAGTTCTCTCAAAGTGTGAGTATAGGTATTGTGCAGCTGAATCAATCGTGTGAAGGTGTTTTACCTTCTCAATATCTACCTGATTCAACGCCAAATTTATGCCTCAGAGTCAACAAAGCCTTTTATATTAACAAGGCCCTCAGCTATTTCCATTAGTGCCAGGTCTGCAGCCTTTACACTTTTTGGATTGATGTTTAGTTTACTAGTAGCTCCATTTAAAAGCTCATCACTTCTTTTTGAAACAGCAAGTGCTAATTGGTAACGATCCATACTCGGGTTATTTTCTAAAACTTTTGCAGTTAGTTCTTCTATTTTCATAATATTTCCTTTATTTTACTATAGAACAGTTTTTACCATCGTTTTTTAGAATCTCTAAAAGATTACCTTTTGTAAACATATCACAAACAATAATAGGTAAATTATTATCTTTTGCAAGTGCTATAGATGTGTCATCCATAACTTTTATATGCTCACTTAATGCTTGGTCATAAGTTATTTCATGAAGCTTTTGAGCATCATCAAATTTCTTTGGGTCTTTGTCATAAACACCATCAACTTTTGTAGCTTTAACAATAACCTCCGCACCGATCTCAACAGCACGAAGCGTTGCCGCTGTATCTGTTGTAAAAAAAGGATTTCCAGTTCCAGCTGCAAAGATAACTACACGACCTTTTTCTAAATGACGAGTAGCTTTGCGATTTATATAAGGCTCAGCGATCTGTTCCATCTTGATCGCTGTTTGCATTCTAACTTCAAGTCCTACATGCTCACACGCTTCTTGCATAGCTACACCGTTTATAACTGTAGCTAGCATACCCATGTAGTCACCGCTTGTTCTTTTAATAATACCATCTTGCGCAGCAGTAACACCACGAATAATATTACCACCACCAATTACAATACCAACTTCTATACCAGAATCTACAAGAGATTTAATCTCTCCAGATATGTAGTTTAAAATCTTAGTATCTATACCATGACCTGCCCCACCGGCAAGAGCTTCACCTGAAAACTTAACCAAAACACGTTTATGAGCCATGAATTACCTTTATCAATTTCGCGAATTATACTAAAAAATGACTTTAATATTGCTTTGATGTTATGTAGTAAAACTCTATATGGTTAGTTTAAGTTCTAAAAATATAGAATATTACTATTAGGTGGAGATTAAATCAGGGCTAACATTGAAAAGAAGAGTAATAAAGCAACAAAAAATCAATTCAATCTATAAGGACTCGACAGAACAAAGAAGGGTATCATTTATCCCCATAAATAAAAGAGTTTTAGAGTTGGCTGATAAAATAGATTTTCAGATCTTCTCAGCCGATAAAAAAACGCATATGTCACTTTTCTTGCAAGCTGATAGCGTTATTGATCAAGAAAAAAAATCTAAACTAAAACATATTGAAAAAGTATTTACATTAGAATCCCAAAAAGAGAAATATAATAACTTTTTGGAAAAGCATATACAAGATATTTTAAAAAACAGCACACTCTCACTAGATGAAAAAACAGATATAATCTATGAAGCCAGTACAGACCTTACAAAACAACTATATTCTAATCCAGATTCTCTTAGAAACTCAAAATTAGCCCAAAATATTATAAATCCAGTTTTAGAAACTGTTTTGCACAATGAAGACACGATCTCATCATATCTAAAAATAATTGAGTATGACTACTACACCCATACTCACTCTTTAAATGTGAGTGTATATGCCCTGTGCTTAGGTGCAGAACTTCAACTAAAAAAAGAGAGACTCACAGCTCTTGGAAAAGCTGCACTTTTGCATGATATTGGAAAAAGTAGGATTGACCCAAAGATCGTAAATAAAAAAGGCGCACTAACAGACGATGAGTATGAAACTATGAAAAAACATCCAGATTATGGATATATACTTGCAAAAAAGTACAACATAACAGATAAAGATATTTTAGATGGAATAAAACATCACCATGAAAAAATAGATGGGCTAGGTTACCCTAACCATCTAAAAAAAGATCAGCTAGGATTGTTCCCTAGAGTTATATCTGTATGTGACGTTTTTGATGCACTTACAACACAAAGATCCTATAAAAAAGCTATGCACTCTTACGACGCACTTATGCTTATGAAGACAAATATGAACTCCCATTTTGACAACAATATCTTAAACAGTTTTATAAAAATGCTGCATCCATAAAGATGCTTATAAAATAAACAATAATCAAGATATTTATTCTACTATTTAGAATATAATCCCATATATACATAAATTTACTAGGATCTACTATGCAAGAGATTATGTCAACATATAAAGCAAATATTAACGATATTGAAAACTTTTTAAGAGAGACCATCCTTAATCTAGGGGATCTAAAGGAGTGGCAAAGTACCGACTTTAAAAAGGTTTTTAAAGTATTTCCATCTTTAGAGCTTATATATACATGTGATGAAAGCTCACTGCTTCAAAACTCAGGAAATATTTTTAGAAACAAGCAAACTAAAGCACCAGTGGGGAGAAAAAGAGACTATCTGTTAAATAACACTAACTTCAATGGTTCTAACATCGCTATAACCAAACCATACATAAGTAGTGCTACAGGGGATACTTGTATAACAGTAGCAAAAAAAGAGAATACAGAGATATACTTTTTAGACTTTAATATATCAATGCTCTTACAAAGACTTGGACTTGTAGAGATCCATAGTGGTTTTAACTTTGTAAGTAAAAGTTTTTATTTTTTAACAGCAAATATTATGATGATCTTAGCACTCTTTACTATTGGTTACTCTATATATGCATTTGCTAACTCTTTGCTGGTTCAAAATGATCTCTCAATCGAGGCAATTTTTAAACCCGTAATTGCATTAACCCTAGGTCTTGCCATATTTGATCTTGCTAAAACAGTTTTTGCTCAAGAGGTTATATTTAAAAGTTATTCTAAAAGTTCTTATGAAGAGTACAGAGTTTTGATCAAGTTTTCAATAACAATCATTATCGCCTTACTTATTGAATCATTAATGGTGGTGTTTAAAATAGCAATTGACAACTATGAGCATATGGTACACGCTTTTCATCTAATAGCTGGAGTATCTGTACTTATTGTAGCTGTAGGTTTATTTATATATTTTACAAATAAAAAAGCTTGTAATTAGCTTTCTTTTATATAATATCCTTTTTAAAACAAGGATAATACTTATGTCAAAATTTATTAAATTTCAATGCAACTTAGAGACTTTTATTGATGATCTAAATAAAATACTAAACCAAAACAATGAAAAGATCAATACTCTACTGAAACTACAAAACAAAACTTACAAATCATTTGTAAAGCCTATGCAGTTTATGGATGAAGATCTGGAACTTTTTTTCACACCATTAGCACACCTTAACTCAGTAAACAACTCTGAAGAGACTCAAAAGATATATAGTGCTTCACTCCCTTTAATTACTGAGTATTCTACAAATATCTCACAAAATATTAATATTTACAATGCCTACAAAGAGATCCAAAAAAATGAACAATCTAGTCTAAACCACGAACAAAAAAGAGTACTAGATCTAAATATTTTAGGATTTGAACTTAGTGGTGCTCATTTAGACGAAAAAACTAAAAAAAGACTTGCAGAGATCAACCTCAAAAAGAGTGAACTTCAAAATGATTTTTCTCAAAACCTTCTAAATGCAACTAATGATTACGAGAAGATCATTACAGATGAGAAAGATGTAGAGGGGATACCACAAAGCGATCTTCAAAATGCAAAATTTGTTGAAGATGGCAATACAAAATACAGATTTACACTTCAGATGCCATCATATATTGCATATATGACATATGGACCAAACAGGGGTATTAGAGAAGAGATCTACAAAGCCTATGTATCTCGAGCACCACAAAATGAAAAGATCATAGAGGAGCTTTTAGAACTACGTCATGAGATGAGTAACCTTCTAGGATTTAAAAACTATGCTGAGTACTCACTAGCTTCAAAGATGGCAGATTCTCCAGAAAATGTGTTGAGTTTTCTAGATAAACTGTTAAAAAAATCTAAAAAGCAAGCCAAAGATGAGTTAAAAGAGGTTCAAGGTCTATGTGAGCATAAACTGGAGAGTTTTGATAGTGCATACTACACAGAGATCCTCAAAAAAAAGAAATATGCAATAGAAGAAGATGAGATAAGAGCATACTTTGAACAAAATAGTGTTGTAAAAGGATTGTTTGAATTTTTAAACAAGCTATTTAATATAGAGTTTAAAAAAGTTGAAGAACAACTATGGGATAATAAAGCAACATCGTACGATATTTTTGTAGACGGTAATCTTCATGCAAGACTCTATCTTGATCTTGAATCAAGAGCTTCAAAGCGTGGCGGTGCGTGGATGCACAACTACCAAACCCATTCTACAGGTGAAAACCAAGAACTTCAATTAGCCTCTGCATTTGTAGTTTGTAATTTTCCATCCTCTAGTGATGACTCAGCATCACTTTTAAGACATGATGATGTAGTTACACTTTTTCATGAAATGGGACATGCTATTCACCACCTTCTATCTAATGTTAAAGAGAGCGAAGTTAGTGGGGTAAATGGTGTAGAATGGGATGCAGTAGAGTTTCCATCTCAATTTTTAGAAAACTTTGCATATGAGCCTAAGGTGCTAAAAATGTTTGCAAAGCATTACAAAACAAACGAAGTTATACCTGATTATATGATCACAAAATTAGTTGACTCTAAAAACTTTATGTCAGCATCCTCGATGCTGAGACAGTTAGAATTTTCTATATTTGATTTTAAACTACATACTAAAGTTCATAAAAGTGATGAGATACAAAATCTACTAGATTCTATAAGAGAGGAAACTGCACTGATCAAAACTCCGTCTTACAACAAGTTTCAAAATGGATTTGCACATATATTTGCAGGTGGATATGCTGCTGGTTACTACAGTTACAAATGGGCAGAAGTATTAAGTGCAGATGCTTTTTTTAAAGTTGTAAATGAAGGTATCTTTGATTCAAAAACAGCATTGGCATATAGAGATATTATTTTAAATGGTGGAGGTGCCAAAAGTATGGCTGATTACTTTAAAGAGCTTATGCAAAGAGATATAGATACAGATAGTCTTCTAAGGTTAAATGGAATAGAATATTGAAGTTAATAATATTACTAATCTTTCTTATTAAGTTTTTATTTGCAGAGGATATAGAGTTGAAAATTGCCACTTATAATGTTGAAGCATTGTTTGATCTAGAAAAAAAAGGTTATAAGTTTAAAGAGTATAAACCTTATGGAAAATCACAGTGGAATAGGCGAAACTACAACATAAAACTAGACAATATCGCAAGAGTTATAAAAGATATAGATGCAGACATTATAGCACTTCAAGAGATTCACTCACTAACAGCACTAAAAGATCTTTTGCTTAAAATAAAACAAAAAGGGCTCTACTACAAGTACTATAAACTGGCAGATAAAAAAGACAACGCTATCAAAGTTGCAATTTTAAGTAAATATCCATTTTTATACTCAAAAGAGGTTAAAGTTAGTAATCATCATAAATATAGAAATATACAGGAAACAAAATTTAAAATAAAAGATCAAGAGTTTTATATATTTAACAACCATTGGAAATCAAAATCTGGACCTGAAAGCATGAGAATGTTTTCAGCCAAGAGGCTAAGAGATAGAATCAGTTCAGTTGGTTATGATAAAAATATAATACTAGTTGGTGACTTTAACTCACATTATGAAGAAAATAAAATTTTTCTAAGAAATAGAAAACACAATGATACAAATGGAAAAACTGGGATAAATGATGTTTTAAGAACAAAATATCAAAAAATAAAAGCAATAAATACAAGATACTTAGAAAAAAGTTTTTATAATCTTTGGTACGATACAGAAATTGAAAATAGATATAGTTATATTTTTAGAGGTAAAAAAGAGACTCCAGACAACATAATAATATCTCAAAGCCTATTAAAACAAAACAATATGCATTACAAATATAATTCCATAAGTAATTTTACAAAAGATTATATGCTATACAGAGGAAAGTATCCATATAGATGGCGAATCTCAGGTGGAGTAAATCAAATTCATAAAGGTAAAGGATATTCTGATCATTTGCCGGTAACTGCTAAGTTTATAATTAAATAATACACCAATCAATTGTTTTTTTGTTATGTGATAGTAGATAGATATTAGCCTGAGAAAATGGCTTTGAGCCAAAGAAACCACGATAAGATGATAATGGAGATGGGTGTGGTGCTTTTAAAATAAGATGCTTAGTTGTATCTATAAGCTTCTCTTTCATCTGTGCAGGTTTTCCCCACAGCATAAACACTACATTTTCTAAGTTATCGCTAATAGCTTTTATAGTAGCATCTGTAAAGTTTTCCCAACCTTTACCTTTGTGTGAGTTTGCTTGTGATGCACGAACAGTCAATACAGCATTTAAAAGTACTACACCCTGATTCGCCCAAGATTGTAAGTTTCCATTAGTAGGATAATCACATCCTACATCATCTACTAGCTCTTTAAAAATATTCTTAAGTGATGGTGGATATGCAACTCCATCAGTAACTGAAAATGATAAGCCATGTGCCTGATTAGGTCCATGATATGGATCTTGTCCTAAAATTACAACCTTTACATCTGAAAAATCTGTCGAATTATAAGCATTAAAAATATTAGTGTTACTTGGGTATACTGTATATTTAGATTGTTCATCTTTTAAAAAAAGTTTTAACTGGTAAAAATATTCTTTATTAAATTCATCTTTTAGTACATCTATCCAACTTTGTGGTATATTTGGATTAACTTTTGACATTATTTTCCTTTATTAGAGGTGCCCATAAATATATTTTATCACAAAAACTTGATAATTAAAACTATATGAATTATAAAATGTTAGATTATTAAAGAAATGATTAAAAGAAGTAAAAACAACTCAACTAGGCGGCGACCTACATTCCCAATCCTGAAAGGACAAGTATTATCAGCGATGAGGGGCTTAGCTTCTGGGTTCGGAATGGAGCCAGGCGTTTCCCCCTCTCTGTTACCACCTAGACAAGTTATGTTTCAATATATCTACTAAGATATACTCAAATATAACTTGAAAAAGTTAAAGAGTAAGATAAAATTGTTAAAGTCAACATCAACTAAGTAATACACTAAACAAGGTAGTGAAGCATTTGTAAAAAAAAGACAAACGTACTATTAGTACTGGTCAGCTAAACATATTGCTATGCGTACACATCCAGCCTATCAAGCTTGTAGTCTTCAAGCGTACTTCAGGGAGAGTTCATCTTGGAGTTGGCTTCCCGCTTAGATGCTTTCAGCGGTTATCACATCCGTACGTAGCTACCCAGCTATGCCCTTGGCAGGACAACTGGTGCACCAGTGGTACGTTCAACCCGGTCCTCTCGTACTAGGGTCAAATCTCCTCAACTCTCCTACGCCCACGGAAGATAGGGACCGAACTGTCTCACGACGTTCTGAACCCAGCTCGCGTACCGCTTTAAATGGCGAACAGCCATACCCTTGGGACCTGCTCCAGCCCCAGGATGCGATGAGCCGACATCGAGGTGCCAAACCTCCCCGTCGATGTGAGCTCTTGGGGGAGATCAGCCTGTTATCCCCGGCGTACCTTTTATCCTTTGAGCGATGGCCCTTCCACACAGAACCACCGGATCACTATGACCGACTTTCGTCTCTGCTCGAGTTGTCTCTCTCACAGTCAGGCTAGTTTATGCCATTATACTCTACGAAGGATTTCCAACCCTTCTGAACTAACCTTTGTAAGCCTCCGTTACTTTTTAGGAGGCGACCGCCCCAGTCAAACTACCCACCAGACATTGTCCTCGCATGAGATAATCATACGGAGTTAGCTATCAGAATATTCAGGGGTGGTATCTCAAGGATGCCTCATCATAAACTGGCGTCTATGAATCAAAGGCTCCCACCTATCCTGCACATGAATATCCCAATAGCAGTGTCAAGCTATAGTAAAGGTGCACGGGGTCTTTCCGTCTTTCCGCGGGTAGGAGGAATTTTCACCTCCACTACAATTTCACTGGATTTATTGTTGAGACAGCTCCCATCTCGTTACGCCATTCATGCAGGTCGGTATTTAACCGACAAGGAATTTCGCTACCTTAGGACCGTTATAGTTACGGCCGCCGTTTACTTGTGCTTCATTTCATGCCTTCGCTAAGCTAAGCAATCCATTTAACATTCAAGCACCGGGCAGGCGTCACACCCTATACATCCACTTACGTGTTAGCAGAGTGCTGTGTTTTTGGTAAACAGTCGGGAGGGACTCTTTGCTGCCACCCTTTGAAGCTTTGGAAAGTAAATCTCCTAACCTCTAGGGTACACCTTATACCGAAGATACGGTGCTATTTTGCAGAGTTCCTTAACAATAATTCATCCACGCGCCTTAGAATACTCATCTCACCCACCTGTGTTGGTTTACGGTACGGGCAACATTACATCTCGTTTAGAGGCTTTTCTCGGCACGACAGTATCAACGATTCAGTCCGCTCTCCGAAGAGATTGTACTGCCTGTCAGGTCTCGGATTCGTGTTAAGCGGATTTGCCTACTTAACATCCTACACCCTTCGAGCCACATATCCATCAGTGACCTCGTTTAACTCTATGCGTCCCCCCATCACTCAAATGATGTAATGTCGGTATCGGAATATTAACCGATTTGCCATCGTCTACCCCTTTCGGACTCGACTTAGGTCCCGACTAACCCTACGATGACGAGCATCGCGTAGGAAACCTTGGGTTTTCGGCGAAGAAGATTCTCACTTCTTTTCTCGCTACTCATGCCTGCATGCTCACTTCCATCCGCTCCAGTACTCCTTACCGGTATACCTTCGATGCTGAATGGAACGCTCTCCTACCACTTACACTAATGTGTAAATCTAAAGCTTCGGTGTTTATCTTAGCCCCGTTATATTTTCGGCGCAGAATCGCTAGACCAGTGAGCTGTTACGCTTTCTTTAAAGGATGGCTGCTTCTAAGCCAACCTCCTGGTTGTCACAGCAACTCCACATCCTTTTCCACTTAGATAAAACTTTGGGACCTTAGCTGTTAGTCTGGGTTGTTCCCCTCTCGACATAGGATTTTATCACCCTACGCCTGACTGCCATGGATTCCCCTGTAGTATTCGGAGTTTGATAAGGTTTGGTACCGCGGTAAGCAGCCCTAGCCTGTTCAGTGCTCTACCCCTACAGGGTTCTAACATGACGCTATACCTAAATATATTTCGGAGAGAACCAGCTATCACTGAGTTTGATTGGCCTTTCACCCCCATCCACAAGTCATCCCAAGACTTTTCAACGCCTACGGGTTCGGTCCTCCACTGGCTCTTACACCAGCTTCAACCTGCTCATGGATAGATCACTCAGTTTCGGGTCTGCAGCATCTGACTAATTCGCCCTATTAAGACTCGCTTTCGCTACGGCTTCTCGTTCGATTAACCTTGCCAGATACCACAACTCGCAGGCTCATTATGCAAAAGGCAGTC
>JBEPWC010000032.1:0-12173 GCA_041642615.1 Sulfurimonas sp.
CTCGAGCTTTGGGGATAGTGTTTTAAAAGCTGGTGTTACTATGTCAGTTCCAGCTTTTATGGCATATATTGCAGATTCTTACTCAAATGCATATGATGATATAAGCCTAAATGAGATGATCGTCTCTTCTAAAGTGTCAGTTTTTGATGGGCTTTTTGATGGGAGTAATGATATAACTGCTATCCATACACAATTACAACTTCCTCCTGGTGCACCAACTAATTTACTTTTTGATCCTACATTTGTAGCCGAGTATGAAGCAAATCCATCACACAAGTTAAGACTAAAATTTGCTCAAAACAATGTTGGATCGTGGAGTGCGAAAACTAAAATAAACCTAATCCACTGTGTCAATGATGATGTAGTTCCATATGAAATGAGTGTAGGTGTTAAACAGCTTTTAGATGCAAATGGAGCAGTTAGTATCACAGAAACTCCTATATCTACTTTGCCAGAAGGAAATGTACACAGTGACTGTGGAGTACCAGCTTATACTCAGGCAATAGGTTGGTTTGATGCAATAAGACAAGGACAGATATAATGAAAAGTAAACTTATAAAATTAACAGCTTTATCGCTTACTACAGCTTCACTAGTTTATGGTGGAGGATATAGAATACCTGAGACATCTTTAAATGGTGTAGCACTCTCAGCTGCAAATATTGCATATTCAAAAGGTGCAGATGCATCTTACTATAATCCTGCAAATATGGCATTTATGAATAATAAGCAAGCCATAGAATTTGATCTTATGTATGTAGGGTTGGACGAAACTAACTTTAATGGATCTATGAGTTCTACAGATAGTACACCTGTTAATATTGACTCTGAAAGTGAAACATTTTTAATACCATCTTTGCATTATGTATCAAATGAATATGGAAACTTAAGGTATGGGTTTTCTCTGGCAGTACCAGGAGGACTTACAAAAAGATGGAGTGATTCACCAGCGGTTGATAAAGCAGAGGAATTTTCTCTAGCTGTTATTGAGTTAAACCCTAGTGTTTCGTATAAGCTAAGTGAGAAAGTAGCTTTAGCCTTTGGTTTACGTGCGCTTCATTCAGAGGGTGTTGTAAAGAGTAGCTCAAGTGCATCTAGGGATATGGAGGGTGATAGTTGGGATTTTGGATACAATTTAGCACTCTCTTATAAACCAACAAGTAAGATCGATCTAGCTTTAACATACAGATCAAATGTTGATTTAACAGAAGAGGGAAATGCAAAGCTGTACGTAGGCGATGCAAAGGTTTATGACGGCGGTGCATCTGTAAGTGTACCAATACCTGCAGTTTTAGATCTAGCATTTGCATATACATTACCAACAAAAACTACGGTAGAATTCGTTTATGAAAGAGCTTTTTGGTCATCGTATAAAAACTTAGACTTTGACTACAAAGACAGTGTTCCAGTTGTTTTGCAAGAGTCAATGGATGGATCTATCGCCAGAGACTGGAAAGATGTTAATCTATACCGATTAGGTGTAACTCAAAAGGCTAAAAAGTATATGTTTATGGCTGGTATAGTTTATGGCAAAACACCAGTACAAGAGAGAACAGTGTCTTATGAACTGCCTGGTTCAGATTCATTTTCTGTATCTTTAGGTGGGCGATATGCTATATATGAAAACTTAGATATAGGTATATCTATGCTTTACTCTATGCGTGCTGATAGAGATATAAATAATAACGAGATTAAAGGTGTCTTTTCAAACTCTAATGCAACATTAGTGTCTATAGGTGCTGGATATAAATTTTAAGGATTTTTTTGGATACATTGGTTGATTTTTTAAAAGAGAAAGATGTTGCAAAGTCGGAGATTTTTGCACAGTTAAAGTGTAGTAAGGATGAAGCTAGGGTCCTTCAGTATTTGTCTTTAAAATATGTAGAGGGTAATGATGATGTTTTAGTTTTAGATATACTGCAAAACCTTTTTGGCATAGATGAGTACAAGTACCTCTCACATCTAGGTCAGATCAAAAACTTACTAGAGTTAGGTTGGCTAGATCAGCAAAGTTTCACCCCCATAAAGATAGCTGAAGTTACACCACTAGAGCTTCTAAACACAGCAGTTGGTCTCTCCTCTTCGTTTTTAAAAATAATGCAAGATGTAACAGCTGACATGGATCTTCCTGAAGCTAAACCATATATAGATCATCTAGAATACTTACAAGATCAATTTTTTAGAATAGAGCTATATCAAAAGATAAGCTCGATCCGTCAAAATGTACATGAACACTCATTAGGGATCGAGCGGATTCAACATAAATTAAAACTACTTGAGGCTAGAATAGACCAAAGGGTAGAACAAACAGAAGAGAAGCTGGTATTAGATAAGTTTTTTAAGCAAAAAAAGATGGAGGGGTTAGAGCAGGTTATATTTATAGCATTGTTGCGTGAAGAGTACAGTGCTACAGACGCATCACTTCGTGAGATGAATACGCTGATCGATCTGATCTCTATAGATGAGTATGATCGTATAAAAAACCGCTCACTTTTAGAAGAGGGGTCACACCTTATAAGCGAGGGGATCATAGATTATGAGGAGATGCTCAACCCTTTTGGTGGGATAAGCCGTGCTTTTTATATAGCTGATGATATCTTGCAAAGTATAATCCACCCAAATAAGAGCAAAAAAGTAACACGTCTTAAACTAAATGCACTTATCGAGGAGCAAGATATATTTGAACTAGTTGAGCCGACAACAACATTGAATGACGTGGTGCTTAGCCCAGATACTAGAGATACACTAGATAGCTTGATGAAACAAGTAGATAAAGAGGTTGTAAATCGTCTTGTTGAGTGGGGTATAAAAGATAAAAAACGCGGAATTGATGCACGAATAATTTTTTATGGAGCAGCTGGAACTGGTAAGACAATGACAGCATACTCACTTGCAAAGTCACTTAAGCGTCAGGTTTTAGCTTTTGATTGTTCAAAGATCCTCTCAATGTATGTAGGAGAGAGTGAAAAAAATGTAAGAAAGATCTTTGATACTTTTTACGATCTTAGTGAAAAAACAAAGACCGATCCAATCCTGCTTTTAAATGAAGCAGATCAGTTTCTGGGTTCACGCTCAAGCGGTAACATTACAGGCTCAGATCAGATGCACAATCAGATGCAGAACATATTTTTAGAGCAGATTGAAAACTTTCGTGGAATGTTGATCGCCACAACAAACTTGCTAGAAAACATAGACAAAGCGTTCTCAAGACGTTTTAACTACAAGATCGAGTTTAAAAAACCAAATGAAGCTCAAAGAGAAGAGCTTTGGAAAAAGATACTCCCTAAAAAAGCACCCTATGAGAAAAACTTTTCCATAAAAGATCTTGCAAAATTTCCACTATCTGGTGGACAGATCAACCTAATAGTAAAAAATACAGCCTACAAAGTAGCTGTAAAAGAGAAGCCACTCTTTACAATGAAAGACTTCAATGCAGAGATCATAAGGGAAAAAGCTGGTAATTTTGATTCAGAAAAAGTTATGGGATTTTTAGAGTAGTTACAAAAAGTCCATATAGTTAAGGTAAGAAAAATATTACTTTTCTACACATATCTTAGCTAATTTACTATATTGCTTTTCCCTATGTGTTGCAAATCGTGACACCACCCAATTCTTATATATTTTCACAACTTCATTTAATACTCTTTTTGATATAGTGCAAGATAACTGTTTTTTCTACAGTTAGCTTTTAAAAAACTAAGAGCAAAAGTAGGAAATCAAAAGACAAATATTAAGGATAGCTTAGATGGAGCATATTAATACTGCAAATCCGTATTTTGGTATATTTGTACTATTTGTAATAACATTTGGTGCATTTATTGGGACTACGATCATTGCAAGACTTGCAAGTCGTGCTTTAGCGGCAAAAGATACTGAGAAGATCAAACTTTCAGTTTATGAGTGTGGACCAGAAGTTACAAAACAACCAAATAGAGTTTCGCCACAGTTTTACCTATTTGCACTACTGTTTTTACTTTTTGATGTAGAGATCATCTTCATGTTTCCTTGGGCAGTTGACTATAAGGCACTAGGCTGGTTTGGCTTAGCTGAGATGTTGATGTTTATAGGTTTATTAACAATAGGTTTCGTTTATGCATGGAAAAAAGGAGCGCTTGAATGGCACAACATAAAATAAATTATACACAAGATGGCGGTCTGCCAGTAGCACTTACATCGATCGATAAGTTAGCTAACTGGGGGCGTTCTAACTCACTTTGGGCATTGACATATGGTCTTGCTTGTTGTGGTATTGAGATGATGGCTTCTGGTGCTGCAAGATACGACTTTGACCGTTTTGGTACGATCTTTCGTGCCTCACCTCGTCAAGCAGATGTTATGATCGTAGCTGGAACACTTACTAAAAAGCACGCTGAGTTTATAAAGCGTCTTTATGATCAGATGACTGAGCCAAGATGGGTGATAAGCATGGGATCGTGTGCAAACACAGGTGGTATGTTTAACACTTACGCAACTGTTCAGGGAGCTGACAGAATTATACCTGTTGATCTATACCTTCCAGGTTGTGCACCACGTCCTGAAACTCTTCAGTACGGTGTTATGTTACTTCAAAAGAAGATTCGCTCAAACAAAGCTGGTCGTGCACAAAAAGCTAAAAGGTTGATGTAATGAGAGCATATAAACCAAAAGGGAATGTACAAGCAAAACCTTATTACACAGACAGATACTGGCAAGCTCCACAAGTAGCAAAGTATGATGTAGGGAGTGATGAGGTTTTTTTAGCTGATCTTGAAGCTATTAAAGCTAAGTTTGATGTAAGTGAGGCTTATATTCAAGTTGAGCAGATGGTAGTTTGGATCAATCCATCAGATATTTGTGGCGTACTAGAGCTTATGAGAGATGAACTAGAATATACTCAACTCTCAGAGATGAGTGCTATAGACTTTTTAGAAAAACGCGGTGAATTTGAGATCTTTTACCAGATGTTAAGCATGAAAAAACGTAAGCGTATCCGCATAAAATACTCTATTAAAAATGGACAAGCTGTTGATTCTGTATCTAGTCTTTTCCGTTCAGCTGATTGGGCAGAGCGTGAGATGTACGATATGTTTGGAATTGAGGCAAATAATCATCCATTTATGAAGCGTATCTTAATGCCATATGACTGGCAAGGCTTTCCACTTCTTAAAACTTATCCACTAGAGGGCGATGAGTTTGCACAGTGGTATGAGGTAGATAAGATCTATGGAAAAGAAGCGCGTGATATCATCGGACCGGAGCTTCGTGATACTTCAAGAGTTGATAGATACGACTCTGAGCGTTTTGCTCGTCTTGGTCATGAAGTACCTAAGGGAATGGATCCAGAAAAAGAAGAGAACAAAGACAAAGCACAATCTTACCAAGAAGATGGTGGTGTATTTTTGATTAAAAAATTAGATAAAGAGTCATCAAAAGTTATTGATGATCCTCAAAGATAGGTGGTAAAATATGGCACAAGTAAAAAATAGATTAACGCCGTTTTTTGAAAATATTACTTTTGATAGAGAAGATAACGAGCTGATCCTAAACTTTGGTCCTCAGCACCCATCTGCTCACGGACAGTTGCGTTTGATGCTTCATCTTCAGCAAGAGCAAATTGTAAAAGCACATCCTGATGTTGGATATCTTCACCGTGGTATGGAGAAGATGGCTGAAAATATGATCTACAATGAGTTCATGCCAACAACTGATCGTATGGACTATATAGCGTCTTCATCGAACAACTATGGTTTTGCACTAGCGGTTGAAAAACTAGTAGGACTAGAAGTACCTCGCCGTGCTAAAGTTATCCGCATGATGCTTTTAGAGATCAACCGTTTAATGAGCCACCTTTTCTGGTTAGCTACAACGGCACTTGATATCGGTGCGATGACAGTATTCTTATTTGCATTCCGCGAGCGTGAATACTTAATGGATATTATGGAGGGTTACTGTGGTGCTCGTTTAACTCACGCAGCTATCCGTATAGGTGGTGTTCCACTTGATATTCAAGACAGCTTTATTGCTCAGCTAAAAGACTTTTTAGACAAACTTCCACAAAATATAAAAGACTACGAAGATCTACTAGATCAAAACCGTATCTGGCTTATGAGAATGGAAGAGGTTGGTGAGATACCAACTGATATGGCACTTTCATGGGGTTGTACAGGTCCAATGCTTCGTGCATCTGGAGTGAAGTGGGATATCCGTAAAGAGGAGCCTTATGAGTTGTATGATGAAGTTGAGTTTAACGTACCATACTCAGATAAAGGTGATAACTACGCACGTTATAAAATCTATATGCAAGAGATGAGAGAATCTGCAAAGATCCTTTACCAAACAATAGATATGTACAATGAATGTGTAAAAAATAACCAAACTGAGCTTATGGCTCACGCACCTCAGTATATCTCAGCTCCAAAGCTAGATATTATGACTCAAAACTACTCACTAATGCAACACTTCGTTCTTGTAACTCAAGGTATGCGTCCACCTGTAGGTGAAGTTTACGTACCAACTGAGTCTCCAAAAGGTGAGCTTGGTTTTTACATAAACTCTCAAGGTGGAGCTTATCCGTACAGACTTAAGATGCGTGCACCAAGTTTTTGGCATACAGGAATTTTAACTGATCTATTACCTGATCACTATATTCCTGATGTTGTATCAATCATTGGTACAACTAACATAGTTTTCGGTGAGGTTGACAGATGATGAGCGTAGTAAAAAGCAAATTTCTTTGCTTTTTTAGCGAAGAATACGAAAGCGATGTACGAAGTACCGCTGTAGTACAATTGGTTACGGAGTAAAGAATGAAACGTTATGATTTAAGACATTTAAAAGATAATTACGAACCTCGTTTTAAAGAGATTTTAGACGAGCATAAACAGGGTGAAGTTGCAATATTTTTATTTGAGATCGGTGATTTTACACCGGTTCAAAACTCAGCTGATCTAGTTAAAGAGTGTGGATATGAACTTTTAAATTCACTAAAATTCAACGAAGTTGACTGGACTATCGTTGCAAAAAAAGGTTAAGGGTTAAGTTTTGAGTAAAGTATATTTCTCAACGTGGCGCGAAGAGCATATTAACAATATTGGTAAGGATGAGGCTGACTGGAAAGAGTCTGCTTACAAACTGCCAGAGCAGTATAATGAGCATTCTTCATCAAAAGCGTTTATTGGTTGGGATGGTGTAGCTCTATTTGACAAGGATGTAGACGTTGTTAAACTTGCATCTGAATATGCTCATCAGTATCAAGAGTATTCTGAAGCGTGCGGTAGATGCGCACCAGGACGTTGGGGTGGAAGAATCCTTTACGATCTACTAGATAAGATTGCTCGTGGTGAGGGTAGTTTAGACGATATGGACCATCTAAAAGAGGTGTCTAGATCTATGCAGCTAACATCTAAGTGTGAGATTGGTAAAACAGTACCAAATCCACTACTAGATCTTATGACACACTTTGAAGATACTTTTTTAGAGTGTATCAACAACCAAAAACCATCTAAGCATTACCATGAAGATGTAGATTATATAGCTAAGATCACAGCTCCATGTATGGACGCATGTCCAGCACATGTTGATATCCCTGCATATATAGAGGGTGTTCGTGATCTAAAATTAGATGATTCACTTCGTGCCACAAGACAAACAATGCCTCTAGCACATACTTGTGGACGTGTATGTCCACATCCATGTGAAGATGAGTGTAGAAGAACAAACCTAGACTCTCCGATCTCTATTATGGAACTAAAACGTCTAGGGGCTGATTATGAAACAGATCACGGGTTAAACTTTCTACACCCTGGCAATGGTAAGAAAAAAGATCCTACTGGTAAAAAAGTAGCAGTTATTGGTGGTGGACCTGCAGGGTTGACTACTGCGTATTACTTAGCACTTGATGGTGTTGAGATAGATGTTTATGAAGAGTTACCAGTCCTTGGTGGTGAAGTTACAGTTGGTGTACCTGAGTATCGTATGCCTTGGGATAAATACTTAGAAGATATAGAAGCTGTAAAAGATCTTGGTGTTAACTTTATAATGAATCATAAAGTTACTGCTGATGAGATGCGTCAGTTTGAAAAAGACTACGATGCAGTTATGATAGCTTCTGGAACAAGGCTTTCTAAAAAAGTACGTTGTGATAATGAGCGTCCTGAGATCAAAGGTTACTGGGGTGCTATTGACTTTCTTGATTGGGTAAACCTTTATGAGAAGTTTGATATCACAACACCAAAAGAGGTCCAAGAGCAGCAGATGCTACCAAGTGATCATGTAGATCTAACTGGTAAAACAGTAGCATGTGTAGGTGGTGGATTTACATCTATGGACGTTGTGCGTTGTTCAGTACGTGCAGGGGCAAAGCGTGTGATTATGCTTTATCGTCGTGATGAAAAAACGATCATTCGTAACACTACCTATGAGGAGTACCACGAAGCAGTTGAAGAGGGAGTTGAGTTTATATTTCACTCAGCAGTTGCTAAGATGAACGATGAAGAAGATGTACTAAAATCACTTGATGTAGATAAATTTGAGCTAGTTCCAGATCCTGATGGTGGGCGTGCACAGCTTGTAAAGATTGAGGGAGCTACTGAGACTATAGAGGTAGATTACTTGATCCCTGCGGTTTCTCAAAGTGCAGAATTTTCACACTTACCTGAGGAGTGGGAGCTAGAGATGACATCTTGGAACTCTCTTAAAACAAACGGTAAAGATTTTATGACAAGTCGTAAAGGTGTATTTGCAGCGGGTGATTGTGAGTATGGTCCTATGACAATTGTAAACGCAGTTGGTCAAGCTAAACGTGCAGCATCTGTAATAAGCCGCTATGTACAAAATGGTGGTGAGATCATACTAACTGATGATGAGATCATGGAGGATCATCTAAGAAGGATGAGAGTTTATGACAAAAACGAGAAGATCACTGGCTGGCTAGCTGGAGTTCCTCGTCAAAAGTCTGAAGTTTTAGATGTAGATATCCGAAAGCATAACAACCAAGAGGTAAATTTTGGTTTTACACAAGAACAAGCGATAAGTGAAGCTGAGCGTTGTATGCGCTGTTACTACATCGCTATGGTAGCAAGGTAAGGGGGCGTTATGGTTAAATTTAAAATAGATGGAAATGAGTATAACGCTAACAAAGGTGAAAGCATCTTAGAAGTAGCTCGTAGAGAGGGAATATATATCCCAACTATGTGTTACCTACCAAAAACTACAGCTAATGCATCTTGTCGCATGTGTTGTGTTGAGGTTGAGGGTCAAGATGGTTTTGTACTCTCTTGTAATACACCTCCAGTAGAGGGGATCGAAGTAAAAACAGATTCATCTTCACTTTATAAAGAGCGTCAAAATATCATGAAGATGTACAATGTAAACCATCCTCTTCAATGTGGTGTTTGTGATAAGTCTGGTGAATGTGATCTACAAAACAAAACACTTGACTTTGGTGTAAGTGAGCAGAGTTTTGCAGTTCGTGATCAAGCACGTAAAAAGAAAAAATGGGGTGTACATACATATGATCCATCCCTTTGTATACTTTGTGAGAAGTGTACAGCTGTCTGTAACGAAGTTGTAGGTAGTGAAGCACTTTATATAAAGCCGGGTGGATATAAATCTGAGATCGATATACATCGTAAAAACTGTATAGAGTGTGGTGAGTGTATAAGTGTTTGTCCAGTTGGTGCTATGGCTAGTACTGAGTTTAAGTACCAATCAAATGCTTGGGAATTAGAACAGGTTCCATCATCATGTAGCCATTGTTCAAGTGCGTGTTCACTAAACTATGAGTCTAAAGATGGGAGTATCCTTAGAGTTACAAATGAATCTGAATTTTCATCACTTTGTGGTGCTGGTAGGTTTGGATTTGATTATGAAAACAGAGTTTTAAACAAAGATAAATATGCATTTGAAGATGCAGTTGAGAATCTTAAAAACGCTAAAAATGTTATTTTCACCTCTATGATCACAAATGAAGAGGCTTATATACTAAATAAGCTAAAAGAAAAGCTAGGATTTAACCTTGTAAATAACGAGGCTAAAAAATACCAAGAGTTTATGGATAGTTTTGCATCAAGTGCTAACACATCTTTATATAGTGCAAATCTTGATGATATTAAGAAAAGTGACTATGTGATCTCAGTTGGAAGCTCAATCTCAAGTGATAATCCAATGATTAGATTCTCACTTGCACAAGCACACAACCATAATAAAGCTTATATAGCATCAATCCACCCAATAGAAGAGTCTGGAATTAACAACCTTGTAACTAAGTTTATAAAAAATGAAGTTGGGAGTGAAGAAGCAGTTTTTGCAATGATCGCTGATATTTTTGTAGAAGATAAGTCAAACCAAGAGGATTTCTTTGACTCACTTGATCTTGGTTACCTTTGTGGTGAGAGCAATATCTCTGAAGAGGAACTAGAAGCACTTAAGCGTGGGATGATTAGAAAGAAAAACCCAGTTTTAGTAATCGGCGAAGATGTGATCAACCACCCACGTGCAAATAACATAGCACTAATAGCTGGTTATTTACAAAAAAATACAGAGTTTAAAGTTATTGTGATCCCGCCTGTTACAAACACTCTTGGAGTAAGTTTGATCTGTGATCTAGATGAAAAACAAGATGGATTAACTGTAGGCTATAACGTTAAAGCCGACTATACACTTAGTGCAAAAGGTGATGGTGATCTAGATATGCCATCACTTAATCAACAAGAGGGAACTTTTATAAATATAGATAAAAGAGTAGTCCCTTTAAATGCAGCTGTAGAGTATAACGGTTATGAACTAAACGACTTAGCTAATGAACTTGGAGTTAAAAGTGAAAATGTTATTGATTACACTCACAAGTTAGGTTTTAAAGATGTTTGTTTTGATGATCTTGATAACCACTATGACAATATTGGTAATGAGTGCCGTGGTTATAAGATCGAAGCAAAAGGTAACAGAAAAAGACCAAAGTTTGATGAAGTAGCAGAACTTGGTGAGTTTAATGGAAGTGTCTTATATAATAAAAATCCAATAGATCAGTTTTCAATTTTTACAAAAGATTGTAAGCAGATAGCTCACAAAGATGAGATCTTAGGTTCTGAGCAGTTTGCAACAGCTGGTAAGATTAAGTCTGGAGATAGAGTAAAGTTTATAATTGATGGAACAGAGTATGTAAAAAACTTTCGTCTTGATAGACATCTTAAAGGCACGATTGCGTATAATCCTACTTTTGATGTTGAATCAAAGTCATCAAATTATAGATACACTCAAGTAAAGTTAGAGGTAATAAATGAGTAGCAATATTACAATTACAATAGATAACCAAGAGATTCAAACTACAGAGGGCGAGTATATATTAAATGCAGCACGTGCAAACGATATATTTATACCTGCAATTTGTTATTTAACAAGATGTAGCCCAACTCTTGCATGTAGGATATGTTTGGTAGAAGCTGATGGCAAACAAGTTTATGCTTGTAACGCCAAAAGTAAAGATGGTATGAACATTACAACTTCTACTGAAAACATTGAAAAAGAGCGTCGTGCGATCATGGAAGTTTACGATGTAAACCACCCACTTCAGTGTGGTGTTTGTGATCAAAGTGGTGAGTGTGAACTTCAAAACTATACACTAGAACTTGGTGTTGATTCACAAAGTTATGCTGTAAAAGATGTGGCACGTGAAGCAAAAGACTGGGGTCACTTGCACTACGATCCGGGTCTTTGTATAGTATGTGAGAGATGTAGCACTGTATGTAAAGATATGATTGGTGATAACTCACTTAAAACTGTGCCACGTGGAGCTGATGCACTAGATGCTGAGTATAAAGAGACAATGCCTAAAGATGCATATGCTATGTGGAACAAGCTTAACAAGTCGGTGATCGGTTTAACAAGTGGTGGTGATATGCTTGATTGTACAAGTTGTGGTGAGTGTGCAGCTGTTTGTCCAGTTGGAGCACTAGTAGATACACACTTTATGTACAAGTCAAATGCTTGGGAACTAGAGCAGATCCCAGCTACTTGTGGGCACTGTAGTGCTGGATGTCAAATATCTTACGATGTTAAACACACAAATATAAGTGATGATACTAAAAAGATCTACCGCGTTATGAATGAGTGGAACTATGTATCGCTTTGTGGTGCAGGGCGATATGCATTTGATTATGAAAACAGAGTTGAATCTAAGGATGAAGCTGCATTTGCCAA
>JBEPWC010000033.1:0-12029 GCA_041642615.1 Sulfurimonas sp.
TGCAGGTTTTAGCTGATACTACATGTTTTTTTAAATGGACGATCAAAAGAGATTTTGACCCAAAAAGATATAAAAACATAAGTGAAAAAAGATTAGCCACTTATGCTGAGGCCATGGGTAAGACTATAGAAGAATTAAAAAGATTGGAAGAGTTGGATTATGAGTGTAAATAGTTTTGAACATAGACATTCGGCACACTGTGAGAGTGGAGTTATGTCTTCAATGTTAAGACATTATGGATTAGATATTAGTGAGCCTATGGTTTTTGGCTTATCTAGTGCACTTACATTTGCATACCTTCCATTTATAAAGATGGGTGGAATGCCTCTTGTAGCATATAGAAGTATGCCCAAATCAATCATAAAAAATATTCAAAAAAACCTTAATGTAAAGATGAAACTAGAGACATTTTCAAAAAAAGAAAAGGGTCAAGCAAGGCTTGATGAACTTTTAGAAGAGGGTAAGATAGTAGGTGCTCAAACATCGGTTTACTGGCTACCGTATTTTCCAGAAGAGATGAGATTTCACTTCAACGCTCACAACCTTTTAGTTTATGGCAAAGAGGGTGATAACTATCATGTAAGTGATCCAGTTTTTGAAAACCCTGTGGTTTGTGATCAGGCTTCACTTACTAAGGCTAGATTTGTTAAGGGTGCTTTAGCACCAAAAGGTCTTTTATATTATCCAACTAATGTACCTAAAGAGGTTGATCTAAAGCCGATCATAAAAAAAAGTATTAAAAAAACTGCAAAGTCTATGCTTGGTACACCTGTTCCAATAGCAGGGTTAAAGGGTATGAAGTATCTTGCTAAGTCTATATCAAAACTAAAGTCAAAAGACAAGCGTTACGCAAAACTTTACCTTGGTCATATTGTAAGGATGCAAGAGGAGATAGGAACAGGTGGGGCTGGTTTTAGGTATCTTTATGCATCTTTTTTACAAGAAGCTAGTGCTATATTTGATAATGATCAGACTTTAAAAGAAGCATCTGAGATGTTTTTGGAAGTTGGCGATAACTTTAGAGATTTTGCACTAATGATTGCAAAAAGCATAAAGTCAAAAGATCCAATTGACTACAATAAGATCTCAGAAAAGCTAATCTCTATAGCTGATCAAGAGACAAAAGTTTATGAAAAACTTTTAGAGTTTACTGGAAAATAGATGATTAAAGTATCTAATGTTACAAAAAACTATGGTGATAAAAAAGCATTAGATTCATTAAGTCTTGAGATAAAAGAGGGTTCTGTATTTGGTCTTTTGGGTGTAAATGGTGCAGGTAAAAGTACACTTCTCTCAATCTTAAATGGTTTGGTTGAGTTAGACTATGGAGATATAGAGGTTTTTGGTCTTGATATTAAGTACCATATAAAAGATATAAAAAAAATTAGCTCAATCATCCCACAAAGCTTAGCTTTTTATGAAAAGTTGAGTGTTAAAGAAAACCTTGATTTTTTTGCCTCTATTCAAAGTGCAGATGAAGATGCACTAAAAAGAGCTATAGAGATCAACTCTTTAGGAGAGCTTTTAGACCAGAGAGCCTCTACCCTCTCAGGTGGGCAAAAAAGAAGGTTAAATATAGCTATAGGCTTGCTAAATAACCCAAAAGTCATCTACTTTGATGAGCCAACAGTTGGAGTTGATCCAAAAAGTAGAAATGAGATACTTGATTCCATAAAGAGCTACAAAGATCTTGGCATAACTGTTGTATATACAAGCCACTACATGACTGAGATAGAGAGAATTTGTGATGAAGTAGCCATAATAAATGATGGCAAGCTAATCGAGCAAGACACATTAGAAAATCTTCTGTCAAATAAAGTTAGTGACAAAGTTAGCATTGAAGTTGTCCATAATGATAAGATGGACTCTTTGGATTTGGAGATGTCGGACTCTACAACTATTCAAACTAGTGAGAATGAGCTCTTTAATATAGTTGATACTTTAAACAAAAACAAAATTGCTATAAAAAACATCAGATATGGCTCAACTAACCTTGAAAAACATTTTTTAGATATTACAGAGGTCAAAGATGTTTAAAGCTATGATCAAAAAAGAGTTTTTACTTGTTTTAAGAGACAAACATGCTCTTTTAGCTCTTTTTGTTTTACCGGCAATATTTATACTGATCATGTCTGTTGCCATGCGTGAGCAATTTTCAAAAGATACATTTGAGTTTTCATTATATATAGATGATCTTGATAAAACACAGATGAGCAAAGATATAGTCTCTAGTATAAAAAAAGATTCCTCTTTTGATATTGTTCCAAACAAAAATAACGCTTCTTTTATTATAACTATACCAAAGAGTTACTCTGATGATACAGATGAAAAGATAGATATTTTAGTTGTTGACTCTATTAAAAGTGATCAGATAGAGATCTTTAAGTCGATCCTTTCACAACATATTTTAGACGCTAGGTTTGATTCTATTGCAAACTCTTTAGAAGATCTTTCGCCTGAAGCTGCAAAGTCTATCTCATCACTAGATACCTCTTCTGAGAGTCTTTACACATTAAAATACAATGAATCAAAAACAGTTCCAAATTCAACACAACAAAGTGTGCCGGCATGGATAGTTTTTGGTATGTTTTTTATTATAATCCCTATGTCAACCATATATGTAAATGAGAGAAAACAAAATACACTCTCACGTCTTAACTCTATGGATATATCGCTTACTTGGATGATGCTCTCAAAGAGTATCCCCTACGTTGTTATCAACCAGATACAGGTGTGGATAATGTTGGCAGTAGGGATATTTGTAGTGCCACTGTTTAATACTCCAGCTTTAGAGATAAATGGATCTATTTTAGCACTTATAGCTCTGTCTTTAGCTTTAAGTATAGCTGCTGTTGGTGTTTCAACACTTATAGCAGTAAGTGCATCATCGGTCGAACAAGCAACTACAATTGGTGGGATCATAAATATACTTTTAGGTGCTATTGGTGGTGTGATGGTGCCAAAGTTTACTATGCCAGAGGCTATGCAAAAATTTGCAGAGATCTCTCCTATGTCGTGGGGCTTAGATGGTTTTTTAGATATATTTTTAAAGGCTGCAGATATTGGCACAATTATAGGTGATATTGTATTGTTATTTGTATTTGGAATTGTGCTTTTAATAATATCTATGATAGTATTACAAACAAAAATAAACAAGGGTCTTTAGATGGATATGCAACAATTAAAACTTGATTTAAAAAATATGATCATTGAAGAGTGTGAGAAAGATGACATAAGTGCTGAAGAGATCGCAGATGATGTAGAACTTTTTTCAGATGCTAGTGGGCTAGAACTAGATTCTTTGGATGCTTTGCAGATATCTATGGGGCTTCAAAACAGGTTTGGCATAAGACTAGGGGACTCTAAAGACTTTAGAAGAGTTGTAACAACAATCGATAACTTGGCTGCATATGTAAGTGAGCATAATGCATAGTGTAAATATATTAGATTACTCTATAAAATCTTCACAGGGTAATATCCAAGAAACATTAGATGCTATAAAGGCTCAAAAAGTAAATGTCTCTTCAAAAGAGGTGCCAACATTAGATAGTAAAATAACAATCCCTTACTTTTTATTTCAAGATGAGGTTAGTGCAGATCAAAACAGTGTCCTCTTGGCAATAAGAGATGTCGTAACTCCTATAGTAGATAAGCTAAGTGTAAAACAAAAAGAAAAAACAGCGATCATCATAGGTACAGCCTTGGTTGATATGAATGTTGTTGACTCTATAGAAGATTCTGCATATGAGGATCAACGAAAACCATACTATTCATATAAGCGTTCTATTGATACTTATGCAAAAAGTTTGGCTGAAGAGTTTGGTTTAAACGACTATACAATGACTATAAATACCGCATGTACATCAAGTATAAATGCTGTACTAGAAGCAAGAAACTTAATAAACAGTGGTGTTTTTGATAACGCTATAGTGGTTGGTGTGGAGATATTTTCACAGATGATGAGTAGCGGTTTTAGCTCTATGAAGCTTTTGTCCTCGGAATTTCAAAAACCCTTTGATATTTCAAGGGATGGCTTGGTTTTAGGCGAAGCTGTTGCAGCTGTTTTGATAGGTAAGGGTGAGTCTTTATGGAGTGTAAAAGGTGGATACAGCAACTGTAACTCCTTAAATATAACCTCAGTAAGTCCAGATGGAAAAGAGTATGCAGATGTTATGAATCGTGCTATGGAGCTCTCAAACGTAGATGTAAAAGATATAACAGCCATAAAAGCCCACGCTACAAGCACACCAACAAACGATCTATCAGAGATCAACGCAATAAGCAAAGTGTTTGATCCGCAGACAAAGTTTAGTGCTATTAAACCTTATATAGGTCATACACTTGGTGCGTGTGGAACTTTAGAGTTGGCTATATTTATGTCGTGTATTGATGATGGATTTATCCCTGGTACTATAGGTCATAGTGAGTCTATTATTAAAGAGTATATACCACTACAGCAACATACAGAGTGTAAAAGCGGTATATTTATGCTCAACTATTTTGGTTTTGGTGGTAATAACACCTCTGTGATCATACAAAAAGAGTTATCATGAAGTTGTATATAAAAGCATATAGTAGTTACAAAGGTAACACTAAAGATTTTGATGTAAAAAAAGAGTTAAAGCAAAAATATAAACTCGACACTAGAAGGCAAGATACTTTTATCCATTTAGCAGTTTATGGGGCACAGACATTAAAAGATAAAACTGATATAGAGTTTGATGATGAGCTTTATGTTACAAGTGGAGTTGGAAATATAGATGTTTTACAAAAAACAAATAACTATGTTGGTAAAGAGGGACAGTTTATCAAGCCATTTGATTTTATTAATATGCTTGGTAATACAACAAGTTACTACGTGGCTTCATCACTTGGACTAAAGGGTAAAAACACATTCCAGATTTCAGATAACTTTACATTTGCAAATACTCTAGTATCTATTTTTTCATCTTTAAGCATCTCAAAACAAGATGCAATTTTATGTTCAATTGATCTCGCAACTCAGCCCGAAGAGATCATAAAAAGAGTCCTTGGTGTAGATGAAGAGACTAAAGTCACAAGCAGTGTAAATTATCAGAAGCTTTCACTAAGTGAGGATGGTGCGATTGGGTTTATAGAGTTTGAACCAAAAAGTTATAGCTTAAGTGAGATAAAACAGATCATAAAAGAAACTAGTTTAGATGTTGTTTCTTCTATGCGTTGTTGTGATCTTGATGCTAAAAAGTATGATGAGTATTTTGAAACGGCAGCTTCATATGCTCTAAGTGAAGCAATATCGTTAAAAAATGATATACTTTATGTAGATTGTTATGATAATAAGTATAAAATATTAAAGCTGATCAATGTTTAGAAAATACGATTGGAAAATTAACTAAAATTAATGGAGAGATATATGAAAGAGGTAGATGTATTTATTATTGGAGCTGGACCAGCTGGTTCAATATCTGGTGCAAAGCTTGTGCAAGAGGGGTTTAGTGTAAAGATAGTTGACAAGCTAAAGATGCCACGCTTTGTTATTGGTGAATCACTACTTCCAAGGTGTAATGAACTGCTTGAAAATGCAAATATGCTCCAACCTGTTCTTGATGCAGGATTTCAGTTTAAAGGTGGCGCTGTATTTGAATCACAAAATGATGACTATCTACCTCTTGATTTTTCTGAGAACTTAGGACAAAAATGGGGAAGCTCTTTTCAGGTTAAGCGTGAAGAGTTTGATAAACTTCTAATAGATGATGCCCAGACTAAAGGTTGTGATGTTGAGTATGAAGTTGAAGTCACTGATTATGATGAAGATGAAAACATCGTTACTGTAAAAAAAAGTGATGGCACAACACAGACTTACAAAGCAAAAAAAGTTTTAGATGCATCAGGTTATGGAAGAGTACTGCCACGCCTTTTAAATTTAGAAGCTGACTCTTCATTAGCTCTTCGCCGTGCTACATTTGCTAGGGTTGATAGCGATGTTAGACCAACTGATGAAACAAATGGTTATATCTTTATAAGTGTAGTTGGTGATAATGATGCTTGGATATGGAATATACCATTTTCTGATGGAACTACATCTGTAGGTATAGTATGTACTGAAGAGTATTTCCAGTCTTTTAATATGAGTGATGAGGAGTTTTGGGAGCATATAATCTATACATACCCACATACAGCTAAGCGCTATAAGGATTCTAAGAGAATAGTTGAAGTTGGGTCGTTAAGTGGGTACTCCGCAGCTGTTAAAAAACTCTATGATAAAAACTATATCTTAACAGGTAATGCTTCAGAGTTTTTAGATCCAGTTTTTTCATCTGGTGTAACACTTGCTTTAGAGTCTGGTGCAAAAGCAGCTGAGCTTACAGCACGTGAACTAAAAGGCGAAAGTATTGATTATGGTTCTGAGTATGAGGACTACATGATGATGGGGATCAATGTGTTTAGAGACTATGTTAATGCTTGGTATGATGGAAAGCTACAAGACATATTTTTCTCAAAAAATATAAATGAAGATATAAAGAGAAAGATAGTATCTGTGCTTAGTGGGTATGTTTGGGATAAAGATAATACATTTGTAACTCAGTCTGGAAAATCTTTAAACGTTATACATAAAGCTGTTTCAAACGGAATGTAGGACTTTTATATAAAAGTTAGAAAAATTAAAACAACAGGATAGAAATAAGAGATGATAATAGACAATAGAGTAATAAGTTATAAAAATTTTATTTATGATGATGAGGTTAAGTTAAGTGATTCAAAAGAGTTTATAGGTTTTATAAATGCAGGGCATGAGTTTTTAATAGACAACATTAAAAAAGGTCGTCCAATCTATGGTGTAACTACAGGTTATGGAGAGGCTGGTCAGAATTATGCCGCTTTTGAAGAGGCACAAGAACTTCAAAAAAATCTATATAGTTTTCATGGATGTGGTGTTGGTGAATACTTGAGTGAAAATGTATCAAAGATCATGGTGACTATCAGAATGATAAGCCTTAGTAAAGGTAAAAGTGGGATCAGCTATGATCTTCTAAAGCGTTTTGAACTTCTTTTAGCTAAAAAAATCTACCCACTTATCCCATCTCAAGGTTCAGTAGGTGCTAGTGGGGACTTAACACCGCTTTCTTACATCGCTGCTGTTATTGCAGGTGAGAGAGAGGTTATCTACAATGGTGAGACAAGGTCAACAAAAGAAGTTTATGCTGAACTTGGTATAGAGCCGTATGTATTTAAACCAAAAGAAGCATTAGCTATTATGAATGGAACTGCAGCTATGAGTGCGATCGCAATAGATGCGATAGAGAAGTTTGAGACACTGCTTTGTACTTCTGAGAGTTTTGTAGCATCTGTTTTTGAGCTTTTACTATGTGATATAACTCCACTAGAGCCGTTTGTTCACGAGTCTAAACCTTTTGATGGTCAGAAAAAAGCCGCGGCAAATGTTTTGGCAAAATGTAGTAACTCAAAACTAACACACGAAGCTTTTAGCAGATATGAAAACTTCCACCTAGAAAAAGAACAAAACATACAAGATAGATACTCGATCAGATGTTCACCTCAGGTTTTAGGTGTGATCCATGATAACCTTGAAGTTGCTAAAAAATGGATAGAGACTGAGATCAACGGTGTAAATGACAACCCGCTAATAGACCATGTAGGTGGTAGAATCTATACATCTGGAAATTTTTACGGTGGTTATGTAGCACACGCAATGGACACTATGCGTATCTGTGTTGGAAATCTAGCAGATCTACTTGATAAAGAGTTTGGTCTTTTAGTTGATCACAAGTTTAACAAAGGGCTTGGTGAATCACTAAAGTCAAACACAAAATCAACACACCACGGTTTTAAAGCTATGCAGATCACACTAAGTTCATTAACTGCAGATGTGATCATGAATACAGTTCCAGCTTCGCTTAATTCACGCCCGACCGAATCTTTTAATCAAGATAAAGTAAGTATGGGTACTACTGCAGCCTTGCATTTTTCAAAACAGTTACCAAACCTTGAAAATATGCTAAGCATTGCACTTATGGGTATGGCTCAAGCTGTTGATCTAAGGGGCAGGGAGATGTGTTCACCATTTTTACAAAACAATTACGATATTATTAGATCAAAAGTTGAAAAACTAACTGAAGATAGAAGAATGGATTTAGATATTAAAGTTGTAAATGAGATGATCAAGGTGAAGTCATTTATATAAAATATCAAAACATAAGAAAGAGTTCAGATGGATAAAGTACTAATAACAGGATCAACTGGTGCTATAGGCGAGTCATGTGCTAGGTATTTCCACGAGGCTGGATACTTTGTATATCTGCATTATAGAAATGGCGAGAAAAAAGCAAAAGAGTTAAATAGCGAGCTTAAAAATTCACAGATCATACAGTTTGATATCTCAAAAAAAGATGAGGTGTTTAGTGCTTTAGAGAATATTGAAGTTGATGTACTTATAAATAATGCCGGGATCACAAAAGACAACCTTTTCTTTTGGATGAGTGATGATGAGTGGAGTGATGTGATTGACACCTCTGTAAATGGAACTTACTATGTTACAAAAGCTATTATGAAAAAAATGATCTCAAACAAAAAAGGTTCAGTGGTAAATGTAGCTTCGATCTCAGGTCTTGTTGGAAATTCAGGCCAGACTAACTACTCTGCAGCAAAAGGTGCGATGATAGCTTTTACAAAAGCACTTAGTGCTGAAGTGGCACGTTATAAGATCAGAGTAAACGCTGTAGCACCAGGACTTATAGAATCTGAGATGACAGAGGAGTTAAACCTTAAAGAGATGAAAAAAGGTATCCCTCTAAGACGGATTGGAAAGCCTGAAGATGTAGCAGAGTGTGTGTTGTTTTTAGCTGATAAAGCATCGTATGTCACTGGTGAAGTTCTAAATATCAGTGGCGGAATGGTAAGGTAAATATGAGAGAAACTGTTGTTGTAGTACCTACATATAATAATCCAAAAACTATTAAAAAAGTTGCTTTTGATATCTTAGAAAATGGGTATGAGCTTATAATAGTAGATGATGGGTCTGATATTGTTGTAGAAGAGCTTTTTGAGGATGAGAAAAAGGATAATATCCACTTTGTTAGACATAGCATAAACAGTGGTAAAGGTGAAGCGATCAAAAGCGGGGTAAAAAAAGCTAAAGATCTTGGTTACACTTATGCAGCAAGCATAGATGGTGATGGTCAACACTTAGCTAGTGAGATCTCAAAGTTGATTAGTGCTTATAAAGAGGGTGAGATACTTATAGGAGCTAGAAACTTTGATCTAGAGCATGTTCCAAATGGATCAAAATTTGGGCGTTGGTTTAGTAACTTTTGGGCATGTTGGGATACAGGGTATGAGATAAGTGATTCTTTATCAGGATTTAGAATCTACCCTATAAGCATACTCGATCTTCCTATTAAAACATCAAGATTTGACTGGGAGATGGAGGTTCTTGTTCGTCACGCTGATGCTGGGAGATCAATAAGCGAGGTTTCGATTGAGTGCTACTACCCAACACCAGAAGAGAGGGTAAGCCACTTTAAAAAGTTTGGTGATACAATGGCTATTGTATGGGTTCATGTCCAGATTCTTCCATTTAAGTGGCCTGGGTTTATAGTTGATAAACTTCTTGGGAGAAAAAAAAGTAAGTGAAAACAAAACAGAGGGGGAGTGGTTGGAGTATTAAGCTTGTGTTTAACCTATACAGGCTATTTGGTTATAGATTTATCTATTATCTAATGTATCCGGTCACATTTTTCTATTTTATTTTTGCTAAAAATGTTAAAAGATCTCTAAAGATATACTATAAACATATAGGTGAGGAGTTTAACTCAAAAGTCTACTTTGAACATCTTAGAATTTTTGCTATTACTATGGTTGACAGGTTTATAACAAAAGTAGATTCTGATAGTTATACATATATGTATGACGATCCAGACACCCCGTTAAAAGTTTTTAAAAAATCTACAATACTTTTACAATCACATTTTGGTGGTTGGGCATCATCATCGAGCGTATCAAGAACACATAACAAGATAAATATTGTCATGAAAGAGGCTTTAATGGACTCTATTAAGAGTATTGAAGATTCTTTAGAGATTAAGACAAACGTGAGCATAATTGATCTAAACGCTGGTGCTTTGAGTGTATCTATCCAGATTGCAAATGCTTTGATGAGAGATGAAGTGGTGGCAATGATGGGGGATAGGGCATCAAATAAAAACGCACTTATAAAAGCTGATTTTTTTGGAGAGGAAGCTTACTTTAACAAAAATCCATTTCAAATAGCTTACAAAATGGATAAGCCGATTATGGTTTATTTTGTAATATACCTTGAGATGAAAAAGTATAAATTTGAATATATGAAAATAGAGTTAGATCAGACTAAGGGCGAAGAGGAAGCTATTAAAGAAGCACTTTACAGTTACGTAAAAATGTATGAGGGGATAATAAAACGTTATCCAAATCAATGGTTGAATTTTTATGATTTTTGGGAAAAAGATCCTTTGGTTGAGTCATGAGACTATCTAGTGTAAACACAGCGATCTCAGTGCTGTTTCCCCCAACATTTGTTATTTTTATGCACTTTTTTGGTTTTGAAAAAGTAGCTTTAGCATATGCAGTATTTATGTTTTTATATCTTATTTTATCTCTAGTAATGAAACAGGATTTAAAAACCATCTCGACACCTCTTATATATTTTGCTTTTATTGTCCTAGCTTATTTACTCAGTTCTATGGAGTTTGTAAAGCTTATCCCTGCACTTATTTCAGCGTCATTTTTTCTCTTCTTTTTAAATGGCTACTTACAAAAAAAACAGCTTATTTTAACTATAACTAAAAAATTTTATAATAAACTAACAGAGGAGAAAGAACAATATATTGCAAAAAGTGATGGATACTGGGCTTTTGTTATATTTTTAAACACAGTTATACAAGTTTCACTAGTGTTTTATGATAATAATGAACTTTGGGCTTTTTATAGTTCAGTTGGTTGGTATATATTTATGTTTTTTGCACTGTTTGCACAGATCATGTATGGAAGCTTCTATAGCTTAAGAGTTAAACATAAGGAGATTTAGATGTTTAAATTATCTAAAGTAGATAAGGTCGCAGATATATCATCAAAAGAGTTTTTGCAAGAGTATAAGGCAAACTCTAAACCTGTAGTACTGAAAAATATAACAAAAGATTGGCCAGCTAAAAAGAGATGGTCTTTAGAGTACTTTGAATCACTTGGTGGAGATAAAGAGGTAAATCTTTATGACTCAAAGCCCTCAACTGACTACAAACTTCAACATGCTGCTGAAACCTCAATGCCACTAAGAGAGTATTTTAAGATCTTACGCGATGGAGAGCAAGACCTTAGAATGTTTTTCTTTGATATGTTAAGAGAGATCCCAACACTAAAAGATGATTTTTCATTTCCAAAGATTGGGTTGAAATTTTTTAAAAAGCTTCCCGTTATGTTTGTAGCAGGTAATCGTGCCAAGGTGCAGATGCATTTTGATATAGACTATGCTGATATATTTCTTTGCCACTTTGGAGGTAAGAAAAAGGTTATACTCTTTCCACCAGATCAGACACCTTTGATGTACCATGTACCATGCTCTTTTTCAGCTTATTATGATGTAGATTTTGAAAACCCTGATTATGAAAAATATCCGGCACTCAAATATGTTAAGGGTGGTTGTGAGGTTGAACTTGAACACGGTGATGTGCTATATATTCCGCCAGGGTGGTGGCACTATATAATCTATGAAGAGATCAGTTACTCTATGGCTATTAGATCTTTTCCAAGAGATTTTAAAAACTTTTTTGGGATGCTCAGAAACTTATTATGGATCAGAAGCGTTGATGGACTAATGAGAATGGTTTTTGGTCAGAAGTGGAATGATAAAAATGCAAAAGAAGCTATAAAGAGAACTAACAACTACATGAAGAGGTATGAAAAAGGATGATAAACAAGATAATTTTCCTAAATCTTTTACTACCTTCTATGCTCTTAGCAACCACATTTAACTTTGTTGAAAAAAGGTATAGTGATGCTTT
>JBEPWC010000034.1:0-12025 GCA_041642615.1 Sulfurimonas sp.
GATAATTGCTACTGGTGTTATGCTAAACTATGCTGCGATCAAAGGGCTTGATGGTGTTATAACTTCAAGTGGTGCTGATAACGCTACTGTTAAAAATGCTGGTATTGGTAAAAATGGTCTTCACTCTATCTACTTTCAAGATGGGGCAGAATCTACTTGGGATGGTATTGAAGAGTTAATTGAAAAAGCTAAAGCTCACAAAGGTCCTGAAAAACTACAAGCTGTATTTACTCACCCAAATACACCGATCAAGTGTGGTGGCGCTCCTAAGAAGATCATGTATCTTACACATGAGCGTTTAGAGGAAGCTGGTGTACGCGATAAAGTAGAATTAACTTTCTATCCAAATGGTGGTGGTATGTTTGGTATCAAAGATTACCACACTGCGATTGTTGAGCAATTTAAAGAGCGTGACTTTAAATGGCACTACAACCACAACCTGATCGAAGTTGATCCTGTAAACAAAGTAGCTGTTTTTGACAAGCACTGGAAAGAAAAGGGTGAGTATGATGAGGATCTAGAAGAGTACATGATGGTAACTAAACATGAGCGTGTAGAAGTGCCGTATGACTTTATGCATGTAACTCCACCTATGAAAGCTCCAGATGTTGTTGGTAACTCTGATGTTGGTTCAGGTAAAGGCTGGGTACCTGTAAACAAAGAGACTCTACAACATGTGATCTATGAAAATGTATGGTCACTAGGTGATGTTGCAGCTGTTCCAATGGGTAAGACTGGTGGTTCTGCTCGTAAACAATACAAAGTAGTAGTTGACAACATGATCTCTGCAATGCAAGGTAAAAAACCAACTGCAAAATACGATGGTTACACTGTTTGTCCACTGATCACAAGTATTGGTACTGTAATGCTTGCTGAGTTTAACTGGGCTTCTAAAGCTGCAGGTAGTGGTGAAAATGCTGCATCTTTCCCACTTGATCCTACACAAGAGAGATGGATCTGGTGGTTACTAAAAGTTTATGCACTTAAACCAATGACGATCCACGGTATGCTCTCAGGGCGTGCTTAAAAAAATTCCCCTTTTTTGGGGATATCTACTACAGAACCTTTCCAAATATCACAAATTTATCTCATAATAATTTTATTTTTATCTTTTAATGCTAAAATAAAGACTAATTTCAAACAGGAGATACAAGAAATGACAAAAATGATTAAGATAGCTCTAGCAGCTTTAGTTATGATAACAATGAGTGCTACTACTTTAAACGCAGACGTAACAAAAGGTCAAAAACTTTACCTTAAAAAGTTAAAAGGTGCATGTGGTATGAACGGTGCTAAAATGGCAGCTAAACATACTCAGATGGAGTGGGAAATGGTTAAAGATAACTTAGCAGAAGAGATTAAAAGTATCTGTCCTAATGCTTCAGACAGATCTTTAAAAGAAAAATATATGCAACACTATTTTGACTTCTTTTATGAGTATGCAAGTGACAGTGGTAACGTTCCATCTTGTTAATTACTCTTTGAACCCTCTTTTGGGTTCACATATATGTTAGAAGACCTTTTTAAAGCAACCTCACAAGTAACCTCCTTAAAGACAACGACTACAAATGACCTTATCTTTTCTACAAAAGAAGATGGTATAAAAATTTTCAACTTAAATACATCACTTTTAAAAGCCCACTTTTCAGATCGCTTTCTAAATGCCACTGTAGATGCTACTACTTTTAACAAAACAGCAACTACAATGGCATATGCAACGCAAAAAGCGATCTATGTACTAGATCTAGTAAAAAAAGAGTTTTTAAAAGTGATACCCATAGAGTCTTGTGTAAAAAAAATGAGCTTTGATCAAAGCTCAAAGTACCTAATAACAGGCGATGAAAATGGGAGAGTTTTACAATACAGCTACCTTGTATCTACTCCACTCTCAAGGCTTTGTTCTCTAAATGTTTCTGCAATGACATCAACAAAAAATCTACTAGCCCTTGGCTCAGATGATGGAAAGGTTATGATCGTAGATATCTACTCACGCACTAATAACATAGTTTTTAAGGACTCTATCTCACACATAAATGCACTAAGCTTTCTAAACGATAATCTGCTTCTTTGTGGAGATGATGATGGTTTAGTAAGTGTGTACTCAACAATAGCAAAAAAGCTTTTAAAACAGATCCAAACCCCGCTTAAAGCAATAGATCAGATGATCATTTTGCATGATCAAAACTTTGTTTTACTTAGCTCAAAAACTAACTACTTAAGCATAATAGACCTAAAAACATACAAAACGGTCCATAAAAAAGTAGTAGAGTTTAAAGACACAGTAGTAAAAATAGCATCTATCTCACAAAATGATATTGCAGTTGTTCTAAAAAATAATGAGGTAAAAAAACTAACCCTAGCAGATGAGAACGACCTAAGAAGCTTAATACTTCATAACTCTTTAGATGAGGCGTACAAGCTTGTAGAGAGTGAGCCAATGCTAAAGTATACAAAAGCTTACAAGGAGCTTGAAGACACATACAATACTATGTATAAAAAAGCACTTGTAGCTCTAAATGCAAATGATGAAAAACTCGCATCTAAGATCCTTAGCATGTTTGTACAAACAGCCTCAAAAAGAGAGCAGGTCAGATCTTTGTTTAGATCATATAACCATTTAGATGATCTTTTAAGTCTATACAAATACGAAAAAACTGCCATCTGTTATGCACTTGTTGCTAAGTACAAAGAGCTTGAAAATACAGCTGTTTTTAGAAAGCTTGAGGCAATTTGGAGAGAGGAGTTTAGATCTGCTCAGGTAGATATGTTAAAGGGTAATACCTCAAAAGCAGAGTCAACCATGCAAAAGTACAAAACAGTAGCTAGCAAAAAAGAGATGGTAGATCTTGTGCTAAAGCAGAGTGAAGAGTTTAAAAAATTTTTACTAGCACTAGATAAAAACAACTACACGGAGGCTGAGAGGATCGCTAATACAAACAAGATCCTAACAAAAATACCGCCATACCAAAGACTCCAAAACGAGCTAGAGTATAAGGTTGAGCAGATAGAAAGCTTTATATATGAAGGTGAGATAAAAAAAGCTAAAACAGCTATAGTGTTCATTGAAAATATTCCAAATCTCAAAGATAAGGTAGAGTCTTTTTTAAAAGAGTGTGAAGATTTTGAGATCCTAAAATCACACTACGAAAAAAACAACTTTAAAGCGTGCTATCAAACGTTAGATAGCTACCCAGATCTTAAAAAAACACAACTAGGTGAACTACTTGAGAAGCACTGGGCTACTTTGATGCAAAAGTGTGAAGACTTCGCTCTAAAAGGCGACATAATAGGGCTTAAACAAGCACTAAGTGAGCTAGCGACTCTTAAATCAAGAGTCGCAAAACTAGGTGATCTCTTTAGGCTGACTTTTCATGTGAAGATAAAAGAGTATTTAGCACTTAGAAACTTTAGAGATGTTGAGAGAACGATATACAGATATATAGATATTTTTGGGCTAGACTATGAGATCAAAGAACTTATGAAAAAATATGAGCATAAAAAACAGATAAAACTAGCCATAACCCAAGACCCAAGTACAAATAGGGACTCTTGGATAGACTCAGACTTTGTAAACTTTACTTAGAAATAGTAACCGAAGTTAATATTTAGGCGATGCTCCATATCATCACCTGTATTTGCACCAAAGTTGTTTGTACCGCCATCTTTACTTGTGTATGGACCGACGAAGTAGTTACCGTTTGCAAGTGCCAAGTCAACATAAGTATACCAATTTCCACGAGCTAGTGCAGAGCCAATCATCCACATATAACTGTCGTTAAAACTGTCCTCATCTTTTACAATGTTACTATACTCTATATAAGGTAGTGCATAGTCTAACCATGTGATATTGGGAGTATCTAACTTATAGTTTAGTGAAAAACCAGGGAGCCAAGCTTTTGATGCTGTGCCCTCACCATAGTTAAAACCACCCATAGCTATTAAAGGATCATCCTTACCGTCATTGTTGCTGTCTACAGACATCTCATAGCGAGTAAGCTGAGTAGCTAATGTAAAGTTGCCAAAACGGTTTTTCATATGTGCAGATACAGCGTAACGCGTGCCATCATCCACGCCGCTTCTTTGTGCTTCAAGTTGTGAGTAAAGAAGTGAAAAACCAAACTCCTGAGCTTTCCCACCCATCATTTTTGAGTAGATTATACGAGCGTTTATTTGATTCTTCTCTTCAAAATCACCTACAACATCGTACGCATAGCGTGCACTATCTCCTTTAAGCTCTTGAGTGCCGTCATTAGTATAAACCTCACCCTTACCTATACCATTTGGTTCACTTTGTGGGTAATATGCAAGATCATACTTTATATCTCCGACACTACTTTTGAACTTTACACCTAGATCCATATCATCAGTCAAACCAACATAGTAGTGCTGATCAAAGTACCAACTTTGTGAGATACCCCATGCACCTGGACCAAACGGTACACGGTTTATTCCTACTTGAACTTGCGTTACATCATCAAAAGCGTAACCTAGCCACGCAGTATGGATAAAACTGTAGTTAGTACCGTTTTCAGTCCCTCCATAACCTGGATACCAACGGTACTGAAACTTTCCTAAAAAGGGACCATTATTGTAGTCCAGATCAAGGCGTGCCATATCTAGATCAAATACACCCTCATGACTACTAGAAGCATTCTCTGTATTTGAGCCAGAACTGCTGTCATGTATAAAATTAACACGAACAGCACCACCCACACTAAAGTCTCCAAACTTGATCGAATCATACTTACTTGAAGCTTGTAGTGCAGAGCTGCCTAAAGCTAATGCTGCTACACATATTGATAAATTTAATATTTTTTTCATACCGTACCCTTTATACCGCTCAGTTTAGTTCAAAATCGCTGAAATATAGGTAAAACAAGGCTATCCATCTATAATAATTTAAGCTACAAAATGTTAGTCTTGGGGGATCTTCAATGCAAAAGGGAAGTAAAATGGAAGTTTCAAAAGAGGATAATGGGATATTAAAACCGGTTTTTATTCCATCTGTTGCTGTGATCTTCACCATGGTTATATTTACCATGATCACGCCAGATATGGCTGGAGAGATGTTTAGTGGTGCAAAAAGCTTTATATCCGAGAAGTTTGGATGGTTTTATATGCTTAGTGTGGGGATATTTACAATATTTGTACTTTTCCTTGCAGTATCACCATATGGACGATTTAAACTAGGACCCGATCAGTCAAAACCAACCTACTCCTACAAGTCATGGTTTGCAATGCTTTTTAGTGCCGGTATGGGGATCGGTTTGATGTTTTATGGGGTAGCTGAGCCTGTAATGCACTTTAGCGCACCACCTGTTGGGGACAAAGAGACCATAGAAGCTGCAAGAAATGCTATGAAGATCACTTTTTTCCACTGGGGCTTACATGCATGGGCTATCTATGCTGTAGTAGGGTTGGTTTTAGCGTACTTCTCCTTTCGTCATGGACTTCCACTCTCTATCAGATCATCACTCTACCCCCTAATCGGAAAAAGGATCCATGGAAAAATCGGTCACACTGTAGATACTGTAGCAGTTTTAGGTACTCTTCTTGGTGTAGCTACATCTTTAGGACTTGGTGTAATGCAGGTAAATGCAGGTTTTAACTACCTTTTTGATATTGAGATCAGTACAACAGTTCAAATAGGTCTAATTGTAGTAATAACAGCTATGGCTACAATATCTGTTGTAGCAGGTCTGGATGCAGGGATCAAAAGACTCTCTGAGCTTAATCTTTATTTAGCATTATCTCTACTACTTTTTGTGATCCTTGTAGGACCAACTTTTTTAATCCTTGGTTCATTTGTTGAAAACATAGGTGGGTATCTATCAGATGTAGTCAACATGACATTTAACCAACATATATATGATGGTAAAACATCTTGGATGAGCGGTTGGACACTTTTCTACTGGGCTTGGTGGATAGCATGGGCACCTTTTGTTGGGATGTTTATAGCTAGAGTCTCACGTGGTAGAACTATACGTGAGTTTGTTTTTGGTGTGCTTTTTGTACCTGTTGGTTTTACTTTTTTATGGATGACAACATTTGGTAACACTGCTATAGATTTGATCATGAACCAAGGTTATACAGCTTTAGGGACAGCTGTATCTAGCGATGTATCTGTAGCACTTTTTAAATTTTTAGAATTTTTCCCTTTTTCCAGCCTTGTCTCTGTGATTGCAGTTATACTTGTTATTACATTTTTTGTAACATCTTCAGATTCCGGCTCTTTAGTAATAGACACAATAGCATCAAAAGGGAACAATACACCAGTATGGCAACGCGTATTTTGGGCAGTCCTTGAGGGTGTAGTAGCTATAGCTCTTCTTATTGCAGGTGGGCTTGGAGCACTACAGTCCGCTTCGATCATAATTGCACTGCCCTTTGCGGCCATTATGCTTGTCTCTGCTTGGGGGCTTTATAGAGCACTACATCTTGAGAGTTCCAGGTATGACAGTCAGCAACACCATATGAATGCCGGAAGACATGGCAAGATCAGTGGTACTTGGAAGGCAAGACTTAGTCGTATAGTTCAGTACCCTAGTTTAGAAGAGACAAAAAGGTTTATAAATGTAGATGTGATTGATGCTATGAAAATAGTAAAAGAGGAACTTGATACTCACTACTGGAATGTTGAGATCACAAATGATGAAAAAAAAGGTGTAGCTGTATTTAATGCTGAACACTCTGGAGATATGGATTTTATATATGCTGTGCATACTAAGAGATACGACACCCCATCTTATGCATTTCCAGACTCAGTAAACCCGAGTCGTGAACCAAAAGAGTATGCAAGAGCTGAAGTTTACCTACAAGATGGTAACAAAGCTTATGACATATATGGTTACGATGAAGAGGTAATAGCAACAGACATAATAGATCAGTTTGAAAAACACCGCCACTTTTTACACTCAACTGCAGGTCTACCACCTGTTATTCCTATAGATTAGAACTCCCTAGCTCCCAAACTTATTTTGGGAGCAAGAAAGAAAAGCTAGAATCTAAAAGTGTCTAGGAGTTTATTATGGAGATGATACTCTGCACAGTTTGGTCATAAGGGATTATGTCACCTGCACGCTGCTTTAAAAAGCCCTCCATAGCCTCTTTTTTGTTTATGGCTTCATCTAGATCTGGATCTGTCCCTTTTGTGTAAGCACCTATACGGATTAGCATCTCATTTTCTTTTAAAAGTGTGTACATCCTTCTAAACTTCATAACTGCATCCATATGCTCAGTCGTTACGATGTCATTTATAACCCTAGAAGCGGAGTTTAGGATGTGGATAGGTGGATATATCCCAAAGTCTGTAAGTTCACGTGAGAGGACTATGTGACCATCTAAAATAGACCTACTCTGATCAGCGATTGGATCACTCATATCATCACCCTCGATCAAAACTGTAAAAAATGCGGTAATGCTACCTTTTCCAGCCTCTTTTCCAGCACGCTCCATAAGCTGTGGAAGAAGTGTTAAAGATGATGGCGGATAACCCTTTGAAGTTGGTGGCTCACCAAGAGCTAGTCCGATCTCACGCTGAGCCATAGCAAACCTTGTCACTGAGTCCATTATGAAAAGTACATCTTGACCTTGATCTTTAAAGTGTTCCGCTACACTCATAGCTGAGAATGCCCCATATTTACGCATAAGCGGGGAGTCATCTGAGGTTGCTACAATGATCACTGTATTTGTAAGATCGCCGCCTAAGTTTTTCTCGATAAACTCAGGCACCTCACGACCACGCTCACCGATCAGTGCTACAACTTTTACAGGTGCATCAGCCCCGCGAACAATCATCCCCATAAGGGTAGATTTTCCAACACCACTTCCTGCAAAGATCCCCAACTTTTGACCTTTTCCACAAGTGAGGATCCCATCTATGGTTTTAACACCTACACTAAAAACCTCATCGATCATCCCACGCTTCATCGCAGCTATTGGTTCTTTTATGATCGGGGCTACTTTTGTGCCTCTGATCGGACCTTTGCCATCGATTGGCTGCATAAAAGGGTTTACAACACGACCAATAAGTCCATCGCCAATATTTATATTTAAGCCGTTTGAATCTTGATAGACCTTATCTCCAGCACGAAACCCCTCAACAAAACGAAATGGTGTGATAAAAAAAGTTCCTCCATCGATCTCCGTAACCATCCCTACAGTCTCTTGGCTACTATGGTTTGAGACGATCTTTACCATGTCTGATATGCTCACGTTTAACCCAGTTGCACTGATGATAGTAGCATTGATCTTTACAACCTCACCAAAGTGTGTAGAGTGCTTAACTGATGAGAGTCTTTCTTTTAGTGAGCTAAATGGCATATTTTTTAGTATCTCGTCCCGTTTGGTGAGTTAATGAGTGAGAAAAATTCACTTCTTGTTTTTTCATCTTTTTTAAACAAACCACGTAGAGCTGATGATGTTGTAGTAGAGTTTATCTTCTCAACTCCACGCATCTCCATACACATGTGACGTGCTTGGATCACAACAGCTACACCTTTTGGGTTTATAGTCTGCATAATAGCATCTGCGATCTGCTCAGTTAACTGCTCTTGTATCTGCATACGACGGGCAAATACATTTACAACACGTGGTATTTTTGAGAGCCCTACAACTTTTCCATCTGGAATATAAGCTACATGAACACGACCAATAATCGGTAAAAGGTGGTGCTCACAAGTAGAGTAAAACTCTATATCTTTTATAAGAACCATCTCATCATTACTAGTTGTAAACAGTGCTGACTCTAAGATCTCTTTTGGGTCTTCTTTATAGCCACCATATATAAACTCATATGACTTTCTAACACGCTTTGGGGTGTCAAGCAAACCCTCACGAGATGGATCTTCTCCCACATGTTCCATCATAGTTTTTACGGCGTTTTCAAACTCTATATCTTTACTATCGGACAATACACAACCTTTAGACTTTAGTGGAGAAATTATACAATAATTTACAATAGTGCTACTGCATTATAGTTGAAATTTTTAATTTTAATGAAGAGTTTGTTTTATTTAGATCATTTAGGGAACCTCTAAAAGTTATTAATAATTTTAAGTTATGTTAAACTACACTAGTTTAAAAATTCTAAATAGTGAGGTAAAGTATGAAAAAGACAATGACAACCACAGCGGGAAACAAAATCAGCGATAATCAAAATTCGCTAAGTGCAGGTCCAAGGGGTCCTCTTTTGATGCAAGATTATCAGCTTCTTGAAAAACTTGCCCACCAAAATAGAGAAAGAGTACCTGAGAGGGTCGTGCATGCAAATGGTAGCGGTGCATTTGGTGAACTTACTATTACCCATGACATCTCGAAATATACCAAATCAAAAGCACTCCAAAAGGGTGCAAAAACGAAAATGCTTGCAAGATTTTCTACTGTAGCTGGTGAACGTGGGGCTGCTGATGCAGAAAGAGATGTAAGGGGTTTTGCTCTTAAGTTCTACACTACAGAGGGAAACTGGGATCTAGTGGGAAATAATACACCTGTATTTTTCATCCGTGATCCATTGAAATTTCCTGATTTTATCCACACTCAAAAGAGACACCCAAAAACAAATATGCGAAATAATGAAGCTGCGTGGGATTTTTGGAGTCTGAGTCCTGAGAGTTTACACCAAGTGACCATCTTGATGTCAGATCGTGGACTTCCAAAAGGGTATAGAAACATAAATGGTTATGGTTCTCACACATACAGTCTTATCAACGAAGAGGGTGAGCGTACATGGGTAAAGTTTCATTTTAAAACACAACAGGGGATCGAAAACTTTACTGATGCCGAGGCAGAGAAAGTTGTTGGAAAAGACAGAGAGAGTTCTCAAAAAGATCTTTTTGAAGCGATTAAAGAGAAAAAATATCCAAAGTGGGATTTTCAAATTCAGGTGATGAGCCAAGAACAAGCCACAAAAGCATCATTTAATCCTTTTGACTTAACAAAGGTTTGGCCACACGATGAGTACCCAGTGATCGATGTGGGTGTTTTAGAACTTAATGAAAATCCTCAAAACTACTTTCAACAGATAGAACAAGCCTCTTTTAGCCCTTCTAATGTAGTGCCGGGTGTGAGCTGGAGTCCTGATAAAATGCTTCAAGCAAGAGTCTTCTCTTATGCAGATGCACATAGATATAGAGTAGGGACTCATTATGAGATGCTCCCAGTAAATAGACCATTAAATGAGGTAAATACTTATCATATGGATGGAAATATGAACTTTGAAGAGCCAAGCTATAGTGATGCATACTATGAACCAAATAGTTTTGATGGACCAAAAGAGGATGCTAGTTTTGCAGAGCCACCATTTCCTGTAGATGGGGATGGAGCACGCTATGATCATAGAGAAGGAAATGATGATTTTACTCAGCCAAGAGCACTTTTTGAACTAATGAGCAGTGATCAAAAGCAGCAACTCTTTGGAAATATTGCAAGACATATGCAAGGGACAAACGAAAAAATTATAAACAGACAGCTATCGCTTTTTGAACAGGTTCATCCTGATTATGCCAAAGGTGTAAAAGAGGCTCTAAATAGTGTATGAGTGAGATAAGCCAAGAGGAGTTAGAGCGTTATGAGGAGTTACAGCTTATGTCGCTTGATTGTGCAAGAGAGGGTGAAGTACCTACATTACTTAGTATGATAGAACATGGACTTAGCCCAAATACTTGCGATCATAAGGGAAATACTCTTTTGATGCTTAGCTGTTACAACGGCAATTTTGAGTGCTCTAAAATGCTTATAGAGATGGGAGCAGATCTTAATAGTAAAAATGACCATGGGCACTCTATAATTGCAGGGGTTGCTTTTAAAGGTTATATTGAGATTGTAAAGCTTTTAGTAGAAAATGGTGCAAAGATTGAGACCCATCCGATGAAAAACCCTATTGTCTTTGCATCGATGTTTGGTAGAGTAGAAGTAGTGAAGTATCTGCAATCTGTACAAAACAGAGACTCCAAAACCTCTTCTAAACTCTCTTTAGTATTCGCAGAGTTTGTGTCATTTTTTAGAAAAAAACGTTGATCATTTACCCTTGTTTTCAAAAACTCTCTCACTAAACTCTGCAAATTTTCCACGAACTGCTTTGTCTAGCTCGATGGCAAACATGTTTAGTTCACAATCCTCTTTTTTTGTTTGTTTTAAGAGGGTTGTTAGTCCATTGTTGTATTTATTTAAGTAGACATTGTCTATCTGTCTATTTGAACCGATCACTATTGCCATGCAACTCTCATCTAGACGGGATAAAATTAGTTGTGTTGTGTTTTCAGAAGAGTTTTGCCACTCATCCATGATCACTATAGCATTTGAGAGTGTACGCCCCCTTGCTTCACCTGGCCACAACATATCTATGCTGTACTTCTCGATCATCTCATCTGTTTTTGATTGGATCGATTCTAAGCTCTGGTTAGTTTGTTTCTTTTTGAGTCTTTTTTTTGCTATAAATTCTAGTGTATCATAGAGTGCCATGTTATATATACGAAATTTTTCATCGTTACCTGAGAGGTAACCTATATCTGCACCTTTATCTAAAGACTCTATGGAGTTTCTAACATAAACGATCTTTTCGTACTTACCAAGGTCTATTAGTCTCATAGCAGATGCAAGACTCATAAGTGTTTTTCCGCTTCCAGCTTTTGCATCTACAACCATAAGATTGAAACTATCTAACAACATCGCTTTTAAAAAGAACTTTTGTTTTAGGTTTGATGGTCTGATTGAGAGTGCATGAAAGTCTGAATCATCTAAAAGGTGGATCGTGTGATCAGCTACAACTCCATATGCCCTGTTGCCATCATCTGCTATAAACTCATAGCAGAAATTTTGCACATCATACTCTTCGTCAAAGTCGCGTATATCTTTATATGCCAACATATTAAACATGCTTGATGCAAGACTTAATTTTTTTATAAATTCAAAATCTGGTACTTCACTTCTGTCATCATGAAGAGTCTCAGTTTTGATCTCTTTAAAAAGTGCAAAGGCTCTTGCATAGATATCTATAGATAAAAATACAACTTCATCCGCTTTATAG